>CAYGTG010001186.1:0-2889 GCA_964352485.1 uncultured Nannocystaceae bacterium
ACGCCGCGAGCGCCGGGTCGAGCCACAGCATCATCGCGATGCTCATCGCGATGACGGAGCCGCCCCAGACCACGTCGAGAAAGAACCACGGCATCAGCCCGGCCACTTTGGAGACGTCGCCCATGAGCCGAGACACCAGCCACCCCACGGGGCGTCGGTCGAAGAACGAGAACGACAGCTCCTGCATCTGGGCAAATGCGTCGCGACGCAGATCTCGGGCTACACCGGTCGCGATGCGGCCGGCCAGATGGATGAACCAGACGATCGCCGCCCCGATCAGCACGAACGCGGAGACGTACGCCGCCCCATACCACCAGATCGTGTCGCTGACTTCTTGGCCCAGTGCCTCGTCGACCAGCAGGCCGGTGAGCGCCGGGATCACAGCGTCGATGGCCGCGACGAAGAGCCCCGCGAACAACATCTGCCTCACGGCTCGTCGGTAGGGCCGGGCGCGCGCGACCATGCGCCGCCACAAGCTCCAGTCTAAAGAGCCAGAGTACCGGTCGTCTTCTTCGTCGAAACGCTCGCTCATGACCCCACATCCTCTGCGCGACTCCCATCGCGCTGGCGATCCACGATCCGTGCATACGGGCCCGAAACCTGCTGGAGTTGAGCGGGCGCTCCCTGCTGCACCACGCGACCACCGTCGAGGACGACCACCCAGTCCGCGATTGCCAGCGTCGAGAGGCGGTGCGCGATGACGATGGTCGTCGTGTCCTGATGCTGCTTGCGCAGCTCGCCCAGGATGCCCGCTTCGGTGCGGGTGTCGACGGCACTGAGGGCGTCGTCGAGGACCAGGACCTCTGGCTGCTCAAGCAGCGTTCGGGCGATCGCGACCCGCTGTCGCTGCCCTCCCGAGAGCGTGACCCCTCGCTCGCCGACCTTCGTCGCGTATCCGTGCTCGAACATCTCGATGGCTTCGTGCACGCAGGCAGCGCGGGTCGCACCACGCACCTCGTTGATCGTGGCGCCCGGACGTCCCATTCTCAGGTTGTCGAGCAGGGGCTTCGAGAACAGGAACGCCTCTTGGTGGACAACACCGACCCGCCGCCGCAGGTCTGCCCGCCTCACGGACGAAATATCGACGCCGCCGATCGATATCGTCCCCGCGTCCGCTTCGTACATGCGCAGCAGGAGCGCAACGATGGTGCTCTTCCCGGACCCTGGCGGCCCCACGATCGCCAGCGTGGCTCCGGCAGGCACCTCGAAAGAAACGTCGCGCAGCATCGGCTCGGCGTCGCCATAGGCAAAGGTCACGTCCTCGAACGAGACGGCGGCGGCGTCTCGAAACGCCTTGGGGTTGGCCGGATCCTGCTCGGGCGCGGTGTCCAGAATCCTGCGGATTCGTCCCAGGGCTACCGTCGCTTTTCCGAAGTCACTGACGATGCGTCCCAGCTGCCGCATGGGGAAGGTGAACATCGAGACTGCAGTGACAAAGAAGAAGAGCGCGCCCACGGTGAGCTTTCCTTGGGCCAAGAAGACGACCCCGGTCACCAACACCAGGGCCTGTTGGGCAAAACAAAGGAAGTCCGACACGCCCCAGAACCAACCTGCCACCGCGTAGACCCGGTAGTCGGCGTCGCGGTAGTCGTCATTGTTGCGGCCGAACCGGGAGCGCTCGAACGCTTGGCGCGCGAAGGCTCGCACCACTCGAATGCCGGAGATGTTCTCCTGCACGTTCGCTGTCAGCGTCGCCTCTGATTCGTCCGAGCGCAGGTACGCCCGGTGAACCCTGCCGAAGAAGAACAGCGAGAAGCCGATGATGGCCGGGACCAGCACCACGGAAGCCAGCGTCATCCGGCTGTCGACCGCGAGCATCAGCGGCAGCGGCACGAAGAGCATGACCACGGTGCGACCGAACTCCACCACCTGCCCGCCGAGGAACAGCCGCACCGTGTCGACATCCGACGTGCATCGCTGGACGAGGTCGCCGCTCTCCGCGTCGTCATGAAATGGCGTTGGAAGGCGCTGCAGACGGTCGTGCAGCCTGTCGCGGAGCTGAAGCACGATGCGCTCGGTGGCAACCTCCGCCAGCCGCTCACGTAGGTATGTAAAAACCCCCGCGACGCACGTGAGCGCGACGAGGACCAGCGCCGGCAGCCACAGTCGTTCGGCGAGGCGGGCCGGGCCTCCCATCGCCCGCGCCATCTGCATGGAGAGCTCCGACGGTTCGGCCCCGTCGTGTGCGAGCACGACGTCCAGCACCGCCTGGGGGACCAGCGGAGCCAGATACAGGAAGCAGGACGCGACGACCAGGCTTGCGATCGCCAGGCCATAGTGCAGCCGGGCACCATGCATCAGGCGAGCGAGTTCGCGAAGCGTAGAGAACATCAGAGGTCTCGAAAGTCAGGTCAAGGGACAGAAAAACGAAGTAAAACGAACCACGACCAGAGCCCGCTGCAGGGACTGGGGGTCCTTGCAAACGGGCTCGCTCGTCGTCCGAAGCGACGGGGTGGACAGCAGAGTCAGAAGAGACGCACCGCATCCACCAGCGAGCCCGAATGCGCAAACGGCTGTCGTTTGCGGGCGGACTGATGGCGAAGCGAGATCATCATTGTGACCGAGTCGCTAACGTAGACCCATGGGCGACGTCGCGCAAGCCCGAGTTCGCTGTGATGCGTGCGCGGAAGGCTTACGGCCCTGCGGCGACGTACTGGCGGTGGTACTGCGCGCTCTCGTCTTCTTGAATCCGCTCCGCTTCCATCGTCAACCATGTGGCCGCAGCGTTGGCCATCGGACGCTCACCTCGCTGGTGCCACAGCCAGTGCACGATGCTCGCCGCCTTGGCATCGATCGCCTGGAACACCGGCCGGGCGTCGGAGACATCGGCGCGGCGGTGGAGCGCATACCCGTCTTGGATCTCCAGCCAGTCGTGCCAAAGCTCGACCG
>CAYGTG010001187.1:0-2889 GCA_964352485.1 uncultured Nannocystaceae bacterium
TTCGTAGCCGTCTTCGTAGCCGTCTTCGTAGCCGTCTTCGTAGCCGTCTTCGTAGAGGGGGCCTTGGGCGCGGCGCCGTTCTTCGCCGGGGTTCGGCGGCGCGTGGTTGTCTTCGAGCGCGTGGTCTTGGAGCTGGTCGCGGGCATGCTGCTGCGAGCGGTGCCTTAGCACGAACCTGCGCGAGCTGCACACACATTCAGGTGGCCAGAGCTTCCTCCAGCGCGCCACCATGACGTCATGCAGGGACGCGAAGTGTTGATCACGGGTGCAGGCGGTGGGTTGGGGATCGCGGTCACCGCCGCCGCGCTCGAGGCCGGAGCCCGGGTGACCGCGCCGACGTGGGGGACAGATGGGGAGGCGCTGGCGGCACGGTTCGGCGAGGAGCCGGCCCTGCATTGCACCGAGGCGAACATGACGGAACTGGCCGACGTGGAGCGCGTCGTGGCTTCTATGCCCCGTGTCGACGCCGTGCTGCACCTCGTGGGTGGCTTCACGATGGGTCCAGCCCATGAGGTCGACGCGGCCACGATGGCGCACATGATCGCGCTCAACCTGACCTCCACCCTGTACGTGGTGCGGACCGCCCTCGCCCGGATGCGCGCGACGGGCTACGGCCGGATCGTCACGGTCGCCTCTCGAAATGCGCTCGAGCCCGGGGCCCAGACAGCGCTGTACGGGGCGTGCAAGGCGGCCGTGCTGAACTACACCCAGGCGATCGCCGAAGAGACGCGGGCGTTCGACATCACGGCCAACACCGTCCTGCCGAGCATCATCGACACTCCGGCCAACCGAGCGGCGATGGGCGACGAGCAGGCCGAGCAGTGGGTGGACGCCGCATCCCTCGCGCGCACCATTATCGGGCTGGGGCAGGCGTCATCGCGTGATTTGCGCGGGACCGCCATGAAGGTCTACGGTCGAGTCTAGAGCAGGCTCGGCAGCTTTTTTCGCAGAACCCACCATTGAGTTAGCCAAAACAAGCACTCTACACTACCCTCTCATCACAGGGCAAAAGCATCGCCCCGGGAGCGTGTTGTGATGGAACTGGTCGAATCGAACCCGAGTGCACCGGTCATCGTGCTCGCAGCGTCTGCCCTGCGGTCTGCACCGCTGGACCAGTTGGCCGACGAACTCCGGGCGCGCGGTGCCACCGTCGAGGTCGTCGCGGGCGTCGACCGCCGGCGCGTCGACCTGCTCAAGCTGTCGTTTCGATATCGTGCCGAGGCATCTTATCTGCTGTTCGGCGGCCCTGAGCTCCGCGAGGACACCCTGCGATCCATCACCGTCGAGCTCGAAGCCAATGGCGTGCCGTGCGCTCGGATCGGCGGCGCCATGATGCAGTGGGACACCGCGGACGGTCTCACGCGTCAGTCGATCGACCGCCTCGCCGCGATGGGCGTCGACATCGATGATGCCGGCCCGGCGTTGCCGAGGCCGACGCTGTTCCCCGCGGATCCGCCACCCCTGCCCGGCCATGTCCGCGAACTGTCGAGCCCCGCGCCAAGCTCGAGTGCTCGAGCCCCTCGCGCCGCCTGGGCGGTGAGCGGGTTGGCTGCGATCGCTGCCATCGCGGTGATCGGCGTCGCCATCAGCTCGGGCGAGGCCGCCGCAGATGAGCCGGAGGTCCGGGCAGCCTCGGTGGGGGCCCTGATGGGCGCTGCGGCGGAGGCAACCGCGGATCGAGACGCCGCGCCGGACGAAGCCATCGCTGCAGACCCATTGCCGCTGGACGCTGCGGCCGAGGACGCCTTGGAGGATGCGATGCCCCTGGAGGTCATCGACGAAGCGCCGGACGCCTTGTCCGAGGCAGCCGCGGATGCCGAAGCCCCGACCCTCACCGGCGATGACGCTGCGCAGGTCTACGCGGCACTTCGTAGCCAGTCGATTCGCGCCCTCGACATCCTCCTCATCTCCCCGCCGGCCAGCCGCCCCCGTGGCCGCCGAACCGTGGCGTCCAAGATGAACTTCGAATCGGCACGAGAGCATTGCGACAACCTCGAGGTGGAGGGCGTCGAAGGCTGGCGGCTGCCGGACATCGGCGAAATTCAGTGGCTCTCGAAGAGCAACCTGATCCGCACCGGCATCTACTGGACCGCGACCAAGGCCGATGCCTTCGGCGACGCGCGGGTGATCTGGAACCCCCGCTCCAAGCGGATGCGCTCCTCGTCTCAGCGGTGGCGAGGCGGGCGCGTCGTCTGCGTGCGGTACCAAAACGGCGACGACCCCGGCCCCCGCTGAAGGGGGACACCGCCCCGGCCTGGCGAGCGCGGTGGCCTTCGCCGAGCGCCTCGTCAGCTCAGCAGGCCAGACAGCTGCAGTTCAGCTCGGCACCGCTCTTGGGCACGATGCCGTCGTTGCAGGTGTCGAAAGGATCTTCGCACGCCTCGCCCAAGCAGTCGCAGGACGGCATGCCCTCGCAGCTTGGCGGGATGGGGACGCAGGTGAAGCTGGGTCCTTCCTGCGTCGTGGACTCGACGCAGGCCTCGTCCTCGCCGCACGCGTCGCAGCCGGGCACGACGTCGCAGTACTCGACCGGGATGCACCCGCCGCTCCAGCAGCCATCGACGACCCGCGGCGCCTGGCCTTGAGGACACTCCGGCGCAATGGCGTCTTTGCCGTCACACGTGACGGTCATCGGATCACAGCTGACCTCTTCCACCTCGCAGGTCCCGAAGTTGCATTGGACCGCCGGCATCGGGAGACCGATCGAGGTGCAGGTGCTCACGGCGCACTCCTTGACCTTGCATTCGGGGGGCTCTGCGCCGAACGGCATCGCGTCGCAGGTGCAGCAGTCGTCGACCAACATGCAATCCTCGTCCATGACGCACTCGGGCTCGGTTGTGCCGCCCGTGGTGCTGCTGCCACCGGTCGATCCATCGGTGTCGCCCGACG
>CAYGTG010001188.1:0-2885 GCA_964352485.1 uncultured Nannocystaceae bacterium
ACCCTCACGCCGATCGCTTGAAACCCGGAACGGACTTAAGATCTGCGGTACTAGTACTGCAGATCTGCAGATCTAAAGTCCGTTCCGGGTTTCGGCAGAGGGATTCGCTGCAAGAGAGCCAAGCGTCCCGAAGGGATGCGTGGCGGGAGACTAGAAGGTACCAAACGCAGACCTCGGTGACCGAGGGGTTCGGAGCGACCCCACACCCCGAAGGGGGTCGCGCAGAAACCCGGCACCGACTTGGGTATGAGGTACTCGGCTGAGGTTCTTGGTCTTGTGTCGAAGCAGGAAGTTCGAGGACCTCTGTGCCCATGTCGGCGAAGGCCTCGGTATTCGGTATCACACTCCAGCTGAGCGAGGGCCTGGGCGGTCCGGCCTGGCGCTCGGCATGCTCCAACTCGAAGCGAACCTGTGTCAAAGGCGTCCGAAGCTCCTCAGGCAACCCGGCCCGTGCTGCCGATCAACTTCGATGAGTGCGGACGTGAGGACGTGAGGTCGAGAATTTCAGCGGCTGAGTGGGGGCCGGATTTTCGCAGAAGCCAAGCGGGAATCGGCGAAGCGCGAAGCGCACCATCTTCGACGCGCCAGACGAGGCCTACTTTGGGTCTCGACCGAGGTGTGCGGCCGCCGCATGAGTTCCGTATGGGTGCGACGGCCGTCGATCAATCCGAAGCGCTGCACCAGCTCTACGAGACGTTTCCCTACCCCCGGGAGGTCTCGGGACTCGAGGACTTCAAGAACGGCGCGCGTCAGCCGATCTGGAACCCCAAGACCAGCTTCTCCGTCTTCTTTCCCCAGTCGGAGCCGCGCGAGGACCTGGACATCCTGGTCGCGGGGTGTGGGACCAACCTCGGACCGGTGTTTGGTGCGTTCATGCCGAAGGCCCGGATCGTCGGCGTTGATATTTCTGAGGCGTCGCTGAAGATCAGCGCGCAGCAGTGCGCTGATCACGGCATCGAGAACGTCGATCACGTCCAGCTTCCGCTCGAAGCCGTCGCGTCGCTCGGCCAAGACTTTGATTTCGTGTGTTGCACAGGCGTGCTCCACCACCTCGAAGACCCCGCCGCTGGGCTGCGTGCGCTGGGTCGCGTGACCCGGCCCGGCGGCGCGATCATGGCGATGGTCTACGCCCGCTACGGCCGGCAGGGCATCTACATGCTGCAGGAGCTGGCGGTGATGCTCGGGCTTCGCATCGACGAGCTCACCGCCGCCAAGACGCAGAGGCTGCTGGCCCTGCTGCCACCGACGCATCCCTTCCGCCTCGTCTACCGCAACGCCGGAGAGTTGATCAGTCGGGAGGAGGTGATGGACATGATCTTGAATCCGCGTGACCGCAGCTACCGAGTGCACGATGTCCGCGACCTGGTCGCGGAGGCTGGATTGAAGTTCCATCGCTGGCTCGGCAATGCGCCCTACCGGCCTGAGATGACCGCGCTGGGGCAGGCCGGTTTGTTGCCTGAAGCGGACGCCCTCGATCCCTGGGGCCAGGCCGCTGCGGCCGAACTCGCGTTCGGGAACATCATCAAACACAGCTTCGTCGTCACCCACCCCGACAGAGCCAGTGCTGCGGACCTGTTCGAAGGCGGGGCGCTGCTCGACGCGTATCCCTCGATGTCGACGCATCTGAAGATCGAGCGCGCCGGAGCCAATCTCGTCGTGACCAACGAGGGCCACGGCGTGCCGATCGAGACCTCCGCACCGGTCGCGGAGATGGCGGCGTTGCTCAAGGCCTGTGATGGGCACCGGACGGTGGGCCAGCTGGCGGCAGCGTTTGGAGACGCAGCGGTCTCGGCGTATCGCCACCTCTACAACGCGGACGCCATCACGCTCTCGACGGTGCCGTGCGTCACAGGAACGCCGCCGGCTCGCTGAACTCGCTGCGGAGCTGGTAGCCTCGGCCCATGATGGTCGTGCTTGCGTGCACATTGGCAGCGGTGTTGGCCCCCGACGCTGCGGCTCCGCCACCCGCCGAGACTCCGGCCCCGACGCTTGCGCCCGAGGCCGCGACCGCGCCTGAAGCGGTGGCGGCCCCGGTGCCGAAGCCTCAGCCGGATCCAGTCCCGACTCCGGAGGCGGCCCCTACGCCTGCACCGGCCGCGACTCCGCAGCCCGCTCCGGCGTCCGCGGTCGCCACCGAAGATCGGGTCGACCTGCGCGACGGTGGCATGTTGATCGGCCGTGTCGTCGCGGTGCAGAAGGGCAGCTACGTCACCATCGTCGTGTCGCAGACCGGGGAGAGTCGAACGATCGGCTGGGCTCTCATCGACGCGTACCGGATGGGCGCCGGACCCGAACAGGTCGCGAGCCGGGGCAAGCCGACCATCGCCGAGCTCGCGAGGGAGTCCGACTCGATTGAGCGACAGAAGAACATCGGCCTCGGTCTGGCCTATGGGGGCTACGTGTCCGCCGCGATCTCGCTGGGTTTGTGGGCGGGCGCGGGAGTCTCGTATCAGGTCGAGGGCGGACAACCCGAACCCGTCCTCGTGGCCGCCGTGGTCTCGACCGCCGTGACCGCAGGCCTGCTGGTCGGAGGTGGAGTGATGTTCTTCAAGTCTCAGGAGCGTCGGCGCGAGCTCCGAAAGGTCCAAGTCAGCGGCGGCTGGCTTCCCGGCGGCGGCGGGCTCACGGTGCAAGGCCGATTCTAGCGGCGATGCCTCTCTCATCAGCGCGGAGTGCGTAGCCATCGACCTCGCCGCGGAGGGGGACGACGCCGTCGCCGACGGATGTTTCGAGTTCGGCATCGGACGTGACGGCGCTGAGTTTGAGCAGCTGGTCGAGCGCGCGGCGCAGCGAGGTGTCCGAGATGCCTGTGCGGCGAACCTCGAGCGCCGCGTCGACATCGCGAACGCCCAAGACATTTCCGGCGGCGGAGATCGCAGCCCCTT
>CAYGTG010001189.1:0-2881 GCA_964352485.1 uncultured Nannocystaceae bacterium
GTTCGAATCCTTCCGGGTGCACAAAGCGACCGCTTCGGTGGTCGCTTTTTTTGTGGCGTTTTGCGTTGCCGGCAACGCGGGCCGAAGTCATGTCGTCTTCGGTACTGCGAGCCAGGAGCGCTGAGGCGCCCAGTCCGGAGATTGCGATGCCCCACAATCGAGCAGCGGCGACCACGCCGTGCGACGTCCCCTTCCCGTGGGGCGGACGAAACGGCCTCGGTTTGCGCGAGTGTTTCGAACAGGCTGTTCGCATTCATGACGCGAACAGCCCCTTTCGAAGGCCGAACGGTAGTGAGGCCTACACCCGCTGGGCCGACAGAGGCGTTTTCGGAGGCACGAGCCACGCGGTGGCGAAACGGGGCCGGTTGCGGGTCGACGGCTTGCCCGTAGACCGCGGGCATCATGACGCGACCCCTCGTCACCGCCGCCCTGCTCTGCCTCGCGACCGCCTCGGCCTGCGATGCCCCAGTTTCCGAATCCCAGGACGCCCCCACGGCCGCCCAGGGCGAACGCGGAACGCTGGGCAAGGCCGACCTTCCCGGCAGCTGCGAATCGGACGACGCGGTCTTCTGTGAAGGTCAGTCGCCCAACGGCTGCTGGTGCGACGCGCAGTGTCGTGACCTCGGCGACTGCTGCTCCGACATCGGAGACATCTGTGAAGCTGACCCCGAGCCCGACCCCGAGCCCGACCCCGAGCCCGAAGGCTGCAGCGTGACCGCGACGTACCGCGTGGACGTCGACATGAACTGGACCACGCCCGGCGTTCCCAACCGCCACTGGTCCCCGTTGATCGGTGCAACCCACACCAGCGCCGTGGACTTCTGGTCCTTTGGTGGACTCGCGACCGCAGGCTTCGAAGTCATGGCCGAGACCGGCGGCGTCGGACCTCTGCGCGCCGAGGTCGAGGCCGCCATCGCCAGCGGCACCGCGGCCACCGTGCTCAGCGGCAGCGGAATCTCCACCGGAGACGGTTCCACCAGCTTCACGTTCAGCATCACCGAGGATGCACCCGAAGTGACGCTCGTCTCCATGATGGCACCGAGCCCAGACTGGTTCGTCGGCTTGGCCGGCGTCTCCTTGTGTCAGGGCGGAGACTGGATCTCCGGCGCCGCACCGATGCAGGTCTTCGACGCCGGGACCGACAGTGGCACGACGTTCACGTCACCCAACGCCGACACCAACCCCGCTGGCGCGATCGCGTTCGAGCCGCGATTCCTGGGCGACGACGGTGAGCCGGACTCGCTCGGGACCATGACCTTCACCCGGCTGTAGAGCACGTCCACCGCGGCGGCGGTCCTCGCACAGAAGGGCTGCGACAGCTTCGGCCGTGGTTTTTAAATTCGGTTGGCCGTGCACCGTGAGCCAGCGTTGGGCGCTCACATCCGCTCAGCCGAGTTGCGGTGCCGGTACAGCGCGGCCAGCAGGTTCTTCGCATCGATCGCCAGCACCCGTGCGCCCTCGATCGACTCGTCGAGGACGGTTTCCACGCCACCGGTCCCCAGCAGGTCGAGCGCTGCCCGGAGCCGCTCTCGTGTCAGGCACAGCATCGCGGTCTCCGACATCTCCGTATCGGCGGTCTCTCGAGCGTCCTGCATCCCGGACAGTCTGCACCGAATGCTGAGATTGTCCCGAGAAGTCCGCCGGTCCGGTGTCCGTCTTTGGGACGGACAGTGCATACGAGCAGCGCTCGCTGAAGACTGAGCCCTTGGATCGGCGAATAACCGCGAAGCTCAGGGCTGGCGGAGGCTCTTGCGGGTCGGATGGTTGGCCGCCGAGAGGGCGAGTGCGCGCTCCAGGCCCCGCTCGGCCTCCCAAAGCGAGTCGAACCGCTCACGCGAGGCCTCGATCGATAGGACGACGGGCCCGCCCGCGGTCTGCCCCGTGCGTCGCAGCCGGGTCACCGACGAGGCGAACAGTCGCCCAGCGTCTCCCGGAGGCGCCGTTGTACGGAAGCCGCACAGCGTGTTTCCGTCGTTGGAGGTGATCGCGATGGCGACGCGCTTGGAGGGTTGGGCCTGCACGCCCGCTGACACTGCAAGCCACGTTCCCAATTGGTTTTCGTGTGTTCTTGGGCTGGCCGATGTGGCCAAGCGACTCAGTGTGGAGATCCACCCCCACCGCGCACCGCGATCATCGTGCCCAAGAACCGCGCACACCGGACGGCCCTCTCGCCAGCATCCGCGAAGACGTCGGCTTCGACCACCGTCAACGTGCGGCCTGGCTTCAGCACCGTGGCGACCGCCCGCAGCCGGTCACCGATGGCCGGTGCCAGCAGGTTGATCTTGAACTCGGTGCTGAGCACCTCGGTCTGCGCGTCGAACAGCGACAGTGCGGCATACCCTGCGGCGCTGTCAGCGATCGTCGCCGACGCTCCGGCGTGAAAGTACCCATCTTGCTGACACAGGTCGGCGCGGGCGGGAAGCACCACGGTGACCCGGCCCAGCTCGACCCGCTCCAGCGAGGCTCCCAGCAGACCCATGATCGTCTGCGTCGCAAAGCTGGCGCGAACCCGCGCTTCGAACTGCGGGTTGCGCTCCTTGAACCCCAGCGCGGACATCAACCGACCGGCTCGGGCGGAACGAACTCGTCGCAGGTGGTGTCGATCAGACCGACCGCCTCCAGAAAGAACCCTTGGTAGTTGTCACAGACGCTGCCCCGAAGGCCACGCTCACCCCAGCTATCGACGAACTGCGTGAGGCGAAGGCTGTCTTCTCCGCAGCCCCCGCCGCCAAACAGTCCCAACGTCACGATCGCTTGTTCGTCGCCGTTCTTGGCGGCGATCAGCGCCTGACGCCAGCTTTCGACCGTCCCGTCCGACCCATCACCGGCGTCGTCATCCTCATCGGTGATGAACGTGACCACGAGGATCGCGTCGTCGCGG
>CAYGTG010001190.1:0-2881 GCA_964352485.1 uncultured Nannocystaceae bacterium
CCAGCCAATCGGTGCGATCGTTGCCATCATCGTCGTCGAGGTTGGGCGTGCCGAAGACATCCTCGAGGACGAAGGTCTCGGGGTCGAAGGCCTCGCCCTCGGTGTCCCCCTCGGTGTCCCCCTCGGTCTCCCCTTCCGTCTCCGCGGTCGGACCCGAAGATGTGCTCGGCGCGTCTGTCGACGAGATCCCGGTCGAGGCTACGGGTCCCGACTCCGCCCCGGTTGTCCCGCCGCTGCCTTCGTTCGCGCCACCGCCAGCGTCGTCCCCACAGGCGGATACGACGAATCCGAGCGCCCCGATGATTGCTGCTCTCCTCATAGACCGATCACCACGAGGTGGACGATAGGCCGTACAGGACCCTACATCAACGGGCGCGTACGCTCGGGCTGTGGAAGCAGCCGGCGATGGTCGCGCCCTCACCTGCCGCGCGGTAGATCAGGCGAACAACGAAGAGATCGAGTCGCCATGGTGGATGCGCTTGACCGCTTCGCCGAGCAACCGACCCATGCTCAGCACCTCCAGCTTGTCGCAGATGCTGACCCGATCGTGCTGCGGGATGGTGTCCGAGACCAAGACCTTGCTCAGCGCGCTGTTGTTGATGCGCTCCATCGCCGGCCCCGAGAACACGCCGTGGGTCGCGGCCGCCACGACCTCGGTTGCACCATGGTCCATCACCGCTTTGGCGGCGTTGCACAGCGTACCGGCGGTATCGATCATGTCGTCGACGAGGATCGCCTTCTTGTCCTTCACGTCGCCGATGAGGTGCAGCACCTGGCTGACGTTGGGCTTGTCGCGTCGCTTATCGATGATGGCCAAGCCGCACCCGAGCGCCTTCGAGTAGATGCGCGCCCGCTCCACGCCCCCAGCATCGGGCGACACCACGACGGTGTCCTCGCCTCGATAGCCAAACCGCTCGAGCCTGTCGATGAGCACCGGGCTGCCGAAGAGGTGGTCGAAGGGGATGTTGAAGAAGCCTTGAATCTGCCCCGCGTGGAGATCGACCGAGACGACCCGGGTCGCGCCGGCGGCGGTGAGCAGGTCGGCGACGAGCTTACTGCTGATCGGGGTCCGCGGCTTGACCTTGCGATCCTGCCGGGCGTAGCCGAAGTACGGAAGCACCGCGACGATGCTGCCCGCCGACGCCCGCTTGAGCGCGTCGATCATGATGAGCAGCTCCATCAAATTCCGGTTCGGCGGAGTGCACGTGGACTGCACGATGAAGCAGTTGACGTTGCGAACGTTCTCCCCGATCTCGACGAAAATCTCGCCGTCGGAAAACCTCTCCACCCGGCTCTTGCCCTCGGGCGTGCCGACGTACTCGGCGACCTCGCTCGTCAGCTGGGGGTTTGAGTTGCCGCCAAAGATGCTCAGGGTCTTGTTCATCGGGGGCCTCGGGACGCCTGGATGCTCGCAGACGGTCCGCGACAGATCGAGCCCCTCGGGCAAAGGGTGGCTCACGCCCGCGTAGCCGGGGGATCGCTCGGTCTGGCGGCGCACCCCCACGCGCGGCAGAGCGCTTTGCGCCCCTCGCCCACAGCCGCCCCACCACCTAGCCACGAACTAGCCACGAACTAGCCACGAAAAACCCCCGCGTACCGAGTGGTGCGCGGGGGTTTGGGTAGCAGGGGCGGCAGGATTCGAACCTGCGAATACCAGGATCAAAACCTGGCGACTTAAGCCACTTGTCGACGCCCCTAGGGACCCTCGATCAGCCCAGCGGGCGGACGCGAGGGCGGCTTTATAGGGCCGAGGCGCCGGGCCTGTCAACGATTTCTAGGCCCGCTCACCTGCCCCGCACCAGCCGGCGACCAGCAGCGCAATGGGCGCGAAACCGGGCTCCAGCGAGGAACACATTGCGGGCGGCTTCGTTCGTGTCAGGAGCTTTGGGTGAACATCTCCATCGAATACTGCGTGATGTGAAACTACAAGCCGCATGCGACCAGGTTGGTCGCGGAGCTTGAGCAGGCGCTGGGGACCACAGCACGGATGGTCCAGGGCGGTCGCGGGATCTTTGACGTCGTGGTCGAGGGCGATCTCGTGTTCTCCAAGCACCAGCTTGGCCGTTTCCCGAAGCCGGGCGAGCTCGCCAAGATCTTGGAGGCTCGAAAGTAGCGCACTCTCCGCGGTTTGCTCACCATTCGGTCAGCGGACAGTTCACGAGTGCGGGCTGTGGCGCGGGATCGGCAGCTTGGGCGGTCTCGAGGTCTTTGACGGACTCGAACGCAGCTTCGGGATAGACGCTCATCTTCCACAGCGGCGAGTAGCCCTCATGCGTGGGTACGGCCCCGACGACGTTGTGGGTGCCTCCGTCGTCGTCGGCACAGAACACGCCGACTTCGGTCAGGCAGACGTAGATCGCGACGTAGTCGACAAGTGACCCTCGGACGCTCAGCTCAGCCTCGGCGAAGTCGAACGAGAGCGCAACGCGGTCCTCGAACCAGGCCTCGTGCAACCGCCCCTCATCGGCGGCGAACCTCGCCGTGCTCCCTTCGGGCACCAGCGGTCGGTTCATCACCTCGGCCGTCTGGACTTGGGGGTAACCCGAGGCTTCCACTTCGGCCGCGCTGGTGATCGTGTTCGCCTCGTAGCCATCGGGGACCTCAACCTCGGTGACCTGCCAAAAGTCGCTGTAGGAGACATCCCCTGGAGCGGCTGTGATGATGGGTCGCTGCGCTTCGATCGGTGCGCCATCGGGGTCGACCAATCGATAGACGGGCATCGTCAGGCCGGTGGCCGGACCCAGGTCGTAGTAGGCGACCGCTTGACCCTGTGGCCCGAGACCTCGCGTCGTGAACCGGGCGTCGAAGTCGATCGCCTCGTTCGGCGCAGGGAGTGCCGCGGCAGCACCCGCCCTCCTCGGTCCGAAACGATCGACCGCCA
>CAYGTG010001191.1:0-2878 GCA_964352485.1 uncultured Nannocystaceae bacterium
GTAGGGGGGCGTCCTCCGCTCGCTACGAGGGCGGAGCGGGGAGCCCCTTGAGCGGATCGCGTGGGGGTTTGGCCGAGCGGATCTTCTTTTTCTTCGGTGGCGACTTTTTCTTCGTCACCGGCGCTTTTTTCTTTGGCGCCGGTGCGGGCGTCGGCTCGGGCTTCACCGCGGGCTTGGGCTCCGCCGCAGGCTCAGGCTCTACCGCGGGCTCGGGCTCGGGCGCGGGCTCGGGCTCGGGCTCGGGCTTCAACCCTGCCGGCACTGCCGTCGGGTCGCCGGGCTTCACCGCGACCGCAGGTGCGGAGTCGCCGGCTGGCTCTGCGGGGATCGCATCAGGCTCTGAGGGCGCGGCATCGTCGACCGGTTTCGCCTCCACGTCGTCACCCGCGCTCGCGGCGGCCTCCGCAGAACCCCCGCCAAGCATCGCCCAGGCACTTCCGCCGCCCGCGAGAAGAAGAACGGCAACCAGCGCGATCCACTTCCCGCCTCCGCCTCCCAGGTTGGACTCGTGACCCGTCGGTGCATCCGAGAGGTCGAGGTCACCCGCGACGAACGAGCCGCGACCCTCGCTGGCATCAAACACAGGTCCGTCGGCGGCCGAGCCGGCGGCATCGCCGGAAAACTCAAACACAGAGTTGCTGCTGCCTCTTGGCGCTTGGTTGTCGTTGGGTCCCATGCCTCGGCTCTTCAACGCAGCATGCGGTGCGGGGCTCATGGTTGCAATCCGGGGCAGAGGCAAATTGCGCAATCCCCGCCACGCAGGCATCCGCCGGGGGACGCGAACACGGCAGTCCTGCACCTCTGGGCGGCGCCGAGTCAGCAGCGCGGAAACGACCCGCGAGACGGTGTGGCGAGGTCGCGCGATGTGCTCTAGGGTCCTGCGCCATGGGCAGGGGCACGTTCTTGGCGTTGGAGGGACTCGATGGCAGCGGCACCTCGACCCAGTCGGGGGCGCTGCAAGCCGCGTTGCGAGCACGGGGGCACACGGTCCTGACAACGCACCAACCCTCGACCCGGTCCTTGGGAACGCTCGCCCGAACGTTGCTCGGTCGCGACACATCCGCCTCCGACCCTCACCTGCACGCACTCATCTTCGCGGCCGACCGGCTCGACCACGTCGCCGCCGAGATCGAACCCGCATTGGCTCGGGGCGAAGTCGTCGTGTGCGATCGCTACGTGATGAGCTCGTGGGTCTACCAGTCCCTCAACTGTGACCCGGCGTGGGTCGAGTCGATCAACGCACGCGCTCCGTGGCCGGATGCGACGTTCGTCCTCACCGTGGGGGCCCACGAAGCGTCGCGTCGAGTTCATGCCCGGACGCCCGAGCATCAGCGGGAGATCTTCGAGACCGAAGCGATTCAACGCCAGGTCGAAGCGGGTTACGCCGCCGCGGTCTCGCGCGAGCTTCCAGGCGTCCAAGCCATCGATGGCACGCAGCCGATCGAACAGGTCACAGCGGCGCTCGTGCAAGCCTGCGTGGCGATCGGGCTGTGACGCTCAGCCACCGGTGATCGCATACGTGGCGGTGCGCCGCTTCTCGTTGCGGATGCTCTTGACCACGAGCTTGGTCATCGAAGGAAGGGTGTCGACCATGTTGCTCAGTGCCTGCGGAGTTTCCAGCCGGTCGCCGTTGACGGACAGGATGATGTCGCCGGCCTGCAGGTCACAGCCGTCTGCACAAAGATCAGGCTCGTCGGGGAAGACCTTCGTGATCTCCCAGCCGACGAATTTCCCCGAGAGCCGGTAGGGTTCCGGCCCCAACTCGTACAGCAGGTAGCCCGGCCCGCGTGACAGAGCGTGGTCGAGCTCGGAGCGATAAATCGTGCCAGGCGGTCGCTCGGCCACCACGGCGGGCGAGAGCGCCGCGCCCGGGTCCGGGTCCGGCGCTTGCGGAGCAGACTCCACCGACGATTCCCGCGCGGACGCAGCGGCGGTGGGTGAGCTGCTCGGTGCCGAAGGTCGCGCGCAGGCGCAGGCAACGAGGGGCAAGACGAGCAAGACACGACAGCGCGCTGCGAGACCGCGAGAGGACACCACGGCGGTAGTTTGAGCCAGCCGCCGAGGCGAACCAAAATAGTCGCCTCCGTGGGGACCCCGGAGGCGACGAAGGCCACGCCTCAGCTAACGAACGCGAAGTAGGCCGCTACGGCCGCCGCGACCGCAACCGCGCCGCCGATCACATACAACGCCGTGTTGGAGTTCTTCGCGGGTTCGAGGTCCGTCGGCTCCCGCACGACCGGCACCGGAGCGCTGGGTTCAGAGGTTCGTGAGACCCGCTCCTCGACCGGCCGCGAGGTGGACACCACGTCGCGAAGGGTTGGGCCACGTGGGGAGACGCCTCCCTCGGGCTCGACCTCCCCTTTCTTGAAATACATCGTGTCGGGCTTCTCGGCCGGAGCCGAGGTCGCGACGATGGTCTTGCCCTTTTCGATCGGCGTGCCGACCGGTGCGCCCGTGTTGACCACGGTCGGAGCGCCCGCCATCGCCGCATCGGGCGCGTCCTCGCTCGGCGCCTCGGGAGCAGGGACCGGCGAGGGGTTGGTCACCATGACGGTCTGGCCGCGAGAGGGCGCCCCCACATCGGCTGCGGGGTCGAGCGTCCCGGCCTCCGGTGGTGCGGCCTCATCAGCTCCGGGACGCTTGGGCGCGGGCGCACCAAAGACGGTCCAGCCCTTCTTGTCCGCGGCCTCGACGTTCGACACCGGTGCCGCCGCTTGTGCGTCCTCCTTGCTGGGGAGGTCCTCCAGCGGAGCGTTCATGAACATGGTCCAACCACGCTTCTTCGACGCTCCAGGATCAGCCGTCGCTTCGTCGGCAGGCTCTTCGGCGCTGTCCGCCGCGGCGGCCTCAGGTGCTGCTTCCGGAGCTTCGGCAGCGG
>CAYGTG010001192.1:0-2877 GCA_964352485.1 uncultured Nannocystaceae bacterium
GTCTTCGCCTTCGGCTGGGTAGAGCTCTTTGGTGGTCGTAATCGTTAACAGCAGAGCGCCGCCCGCCGCGGGGTCTCCTGCATAGAACGTCACGGTCACCCCCGCGGGAACCGCTGCACGTCCGATGTTGCGAACGGTCGCAACGACGCCATAGGCCATCGGGCTGCAGTCCTGGGCGACGCTGACGATGAGGTCGGGCGCCGAGAACTCCCCTTCGGGCTGGACGTTCTGCCGGAAGTTGTTGAGCCGGGGCACGGTCCAGTTGGCGACCTCCGCCGCTGGGATCGTGCCGTCCTCTTCGACGTTGGTCACGTGATACGCGTGCTGGTTCCAGATGCGTCGGGTGCGAACCCACTTGCCTTCTTGGTCGCCAAACACCCGGACGCCGCGTTGCTGACTTCCGTCGTCGGGGCAGGTGATGGAGGAGTAGTCGTTGCTGATCGCGACGATGTCGGCATGACCGTCGTTGTCGACGTCGGCCACGAGCGGGTACTCCCACAACGTGCCGGTGGTGTTGCATGTCTCGAACAACACCGCACCGGTGGGGCCGTCGTAGATGCGGAGGTATTCCTGGTCGGCGTAGACGACCTCGGCTTGGCCGTTGCCATCGAAGTCGAAGACCGAGCTCCCCGTCTGCCGTGATGAGCAGTCGACCGCCGGCGTGATCCACAGCAGCGTGGTCTCGTCGGCGATCGCCGGGGTCAGCAGGGCATCGCCGTCGAACACCGCGTAGCCGACGCCTGCAGCCACGCCAACATCTGGGACTCCATCGCCGTTGAAGTCTGCGATCGTCGGAGGCCCTCCGCCCGTGTCGCCCGAGCAGGCGCCCAGATCTCCGTTGATGTTGAGCCCCTGCCGGATGATGTCGGCCCCGGCCGGGTTGAGGGGGTCGGGCCGCCATACCACCAGCGTGTGGTTGGATGTGACGATGGTGGCAACCTCTGCCGAGCCGTCGCCATCGAAGTCGGCTACGGCAGGGTGACTCCCTCCGAGGCCCGTGGCCGCGATCTGCGTGCCGTCGGCCTCGAACGCTGCGGCGGGCCCGATCACCTCGAGCATGCCGTCGTCATCGATGTCGCTGACGACGATGCTGCTCGCGCCGCTGGCTCCGGCGTAGGTCGCCTGCGTGATCCCAGTGGCTCCGGCAACGATTCCGTTTTGAAACGCGACCTCGGGTGCGCCGTCCTGGTTGAAGTCGGCGATCGAGGGCATGAAGCAGCCCCCAACGTAGTCGGAGGTCCACAGCTCGGTTCCGTCCGCGCGATAGGCTCGCGCGCCGCCGTTGGTCAGGCACACGACGATCTCGTTGCCCGGGACTCCGTCGATGTTTCCCGAGGCGATGGAGCGGCCGGGGTTGATCTGGATGTCTTGTGGGTTGGCCGACCACTTGTCGACGATGGCCCCATCGACGATCGAGATCGCGTGGAGCGTTCCGTTGACGTTGTACTGGTTGGTCTCGAACGTCGCGAACACGATCTCGGGGATGTCGCGCTCATCGACCTGGTCGTCGCAGTTGTCGTCGTCGAGCTGAATGATGATGGGTGCCATCATCGAGTTGCCGAGGTCCCAGTGATACTTCAGCTCGGGGGCAAAGCTCGGATCGGGAATCACTTCGCACTCGGGCAGGCAGTCGATGTCGTCACCCTCGGGAACGACCCCGTCGGGGCAGGCGGGCGGCTCGGGAAGACAGCGCCCGGTCGCGAGCGATACGCCGCCGGCACATTCGCCTTTGCCCTCGTCGCCGGGCTCACCAAGCGAGTACTCGCAGTACTCGTCGTCGGCGCACTCGCTGGCATCGACGCACTCTGCTCCTGGACTCACGCATTCTTGGAACGAGCACACGTCTCCGCTCGCGCAACAGAGTCCATCGCAGACCGCTTCGGCGGGGCAGCATGCGCCATCGACGCAGGTTTCGTCTCCGCAGTCTTCGGCGCATGCAGACCCCGTCGTGTCATCCGCGTCCGGGGTCGTAGATGTGCCCGGGTCCACGGTTGGGTCGCCGGTCGAAGTGCCGTCGGTTCCGCTTTCGGGGCCGGAGAGGGTCTCCACGCCCATCGTCGCGCTGGTGGCCGCGTCCTCGGCTGGAGCATCCGAGCACGCCACCACGAGACCGAGGGGAAGTGCGCAAGTCCAAGTCTTCAAGGGCACGGAGCTAGGACACCACATCCGGCAACAATTACGCCAGGTGGGTCTGTCGATTGCGACGACGCGGCAGCGGTTTGAGTTGCCGCGCGGGCGCGAATCCGTGACGAACCGAGAAGAAAAAATCGGTCAGCTCGCAACGTCGATGAGTTGCCGCTGCGGCCCCGATCCGTGGGGAGTCCGCAGGATTCGCCGACGGCCTGTGATCCGGGTCGAAGCGGGTGTCGAAGCGCTGAATCCGATCGCGGTCGGCATCGTACCAAGCCGCACTCGCACGACGCGAGCGAACGAGGAAGACATGAAGACAAAAGGTTTGGTTCTGTGGATGGTGCTGCTCGGCTCGAGCGTGGTCGCGTGTGACGAGGAGTCCGGTGACGACGGTGCGGCGGAGACCGATGACGGTGGTTCGAACAGCGGCGCCGACGGGGGCTCGAGTGCTTCTGGTGGCGGTTGCGAGCAGGTCAGCCCGGCGGGGGATGCTTGCAGCGACGGTGACGACTGCTCGGTGGCATGCTTGTGTGCCGGCAGCGTGGTGAACTCCGGTCGCTGCGTGAATGGGGCGTGTGCCCATCCCGCGGACGCCTGCGAAGAAGCCTGCGCGGACTTCGACGCGGGGGACTACTCGGGGGCCTACTGCGCGCTCGACAACTCGAGCGGGGACGATGGCGGCGCCTCCGGAAGCGCGGACGCGGGCGGTGATGACCCGGCGAGCGATGGCGGTGATGACCCGGCGGG
>CAYGTG010001193.1:0-2872 GCA_964352485.1 uncultured Nannocystaceae bacterium
TGATGCGACGCGGGACGAGCTCGTGGCGGGTCGCCCGACGTGCGAACGCCACCAACTCGCCAAGTCGCGCGGCCGCCGTGTTCATGTCGGGTGAGCAGATCGCCGAGAACAGCGCCGGGTCGAACAGCTCGATCGATACGACCTTGCCCGCTCGTAGGGCAAGCGTGGGATCGTCGGCCTCTGCCTCGACCGCCTCATGGAGCGCGTAGAAGTCGTCCAGAGAGATGGAAGAGCCCTCGCCGTCGAACGTCGTGAGCGCCAGCCCAGCCCGGCGGAGAACCGAGACCTCGTCGAACCTCAGGTCGTGCAGGATCACGCGCCAGGCGCTTCCGACGTGGACGCTGGGGTTGTCCTTGCGCACCAGTCCCCGATTCTACAGTCCGAACTGGGCCTTGTCCGGCGAACGCATGGTCGCGACCACGTTCCATCTTTTTTGCTGAAAGAACTTCGCGGTGGTTTTGCCGACGCCACTGGATGCGCCGGTGATGAAGATTGTGTGACTCATGGTCGGACCTGCCTTCCTGAAGAGCGTCCCCCGCTCGCATACGAATTTGGGTTCTCTGGCGGCCGAAGTCACTTGCCGGACGCGCCAAAGCGCTTGCCGCGGGTGCCTTCGGAGCTCCCGCGCTCGATCATGGGAGTCAAGTGCGCTCGTCTTTGCGTCGCGTACGGACGGTGAATCCGGAAATCGCTACGGGCTGCCTTCGACCACGTCGATCCCTGTGGCCGGGTTGGGGTCGTCGCCGGGATCGTGGAAGAACCCGGCATCGACCTCCAGCAGGACGGCGGGCGATGCCTGGTCGAGGCACGCGAGCACGTAGTTGTCGGGGTCGTCATCCGCGAGACCGATGGGCTCGACGACCTCGGCATTCTCCAGCGTGACGTGCACTGCGAGGCGCTGTGCCTCGCCGAGCGCAGCGCCATCCGGACCCGTCACGCCGCCTTGCCACGCCATCTGCACGACCTGCAGGGTTCCTTTGGGGCACTCGCCGGCGAGTCCCTCCTGCGCGGGAGGATAGCGCTCCGCGAGGAACAGCTCCGGGCCGTCCGCCAGTGGCGTGACCTCGTCGGTGAATGCACCCTCAAGCGACTCCCCGTCGACCGTCTCGACCGGTCCGGTCACCTCCACGAGCAACGGCACCTCGCCATTCATGCTGAATGGGCCCGCGAGCAGCACGGTGTGGAGCTCGAGCGGCTCGTTGGCAGGGGCGAGCGTGGCACATGTTGGCGTCACGTCCGTGCCGTCGGGGGCGCGCACGTTGAAGTACGCGGGCAGCACTGTCTCGCCGTCGAGCCGGAAGGCGAAGGCGACCGGCATGCCATCCTGCCCCACCCCGGGGGGCCCGCACAGCGCGATCGCGTTCATCGGGAGTACATCGAGCCCGTGGTAGGCGGACACGATCGCGGCCTGCGCCTCGCCACCTGAGCTGGACGAAGAGGCCTCGCGGGACGAGCTCCCGCTGGACGACCCCGTGTCCACGCTTGCGGTCGACGTCGTTCCGTCGTCGGTGGTCGAGCCTGAGGCGGACGCGACCGACGTTGTACTGGGGTCGGTGGTGGGAGCCTCGGTGGTGGAGGGCTCCGTATCGCCCGAGGTGTCGTCCGACGGGCACGCAGCTGTGCAGACGAGGACCGCAAGGAGGAATGAAACGGTTGACGTGTTCATCGTGTTCTTATGCGAATCGCGGTCTCCGCTCCGTCCGACGGACCGACCCGTGAAGCCCCGCCCTTCCTTTTCCGCCGTAGGAGCGATGCCGAGAATTTTATTGATGAACGAACTCACGATGGTTCTCCCGATCGCGAAACCCCGCAGCCTACAGACCAAAGCTCTGGCGCAGGCCAACCAAGAAGGCCTCCTCGTCAGCCGGGTAGCGCGACGCGAGGAGCTCTTGCGCGCCTTGACCCGAGACGTAGCGTAGACGCGGCGACTCGTCGGTGGCGGCCGTGAAGATCACGTCGGCGACTTCCTCGGGGGTCTGGTGGCCCGACGTGTCCATGTTCCGCATGGCGGAGAGCAGTGTTTGAGCCAATGGTTGGTACTCCGCGAGCGACTCGTCGTTTGAGAACTCGAACGACCGCCCGGCGAAGTCTGTCTTCACTCCACCCGGCTCGACGAGCTTGACTCGAATCCCGAGACTCAAGAGTTCATAGCTCGCGGCCTCGGTCAGGCCTTCGACTTCCCACTTCGAGCCGTGATACAGCGATCCCATCGGGTAGCACATGCGACCCCCGACCGATGAGACGTTGACGATGCAGCCCGCCTTCGCGGCTCGCATGGTGGGAAGCACGGCTTGCATCGTGGCCACCAGTCCGAAGAAGTTGACCTCCATCTGCCGGCGCAGCGTCTCCATCGGCGTAGCCTCGAGTGGACCGTACGCGCCGTAGCCTGCGTTGTTCAGCAGCACATCGATCGTGCCGAAGGCGTCGAGGGCTGCGGCGACTGCAGCATCGATCGAATCTGGATCGAGCAGGTCGAGGCGTGTGACAAGGTAGCCCTTGTCGTCCTGGAACTCGGCTCCGTCGTCGAGGTTGCGCATCGTGGCCACGACGTTCCAGCCCTTGGCCCTGAAATGCCGTGCGGTGGCCTTGCCGATACCCGAGCTCGCTCCAGTGATGATGATCGTCCTCGCAGCCATGCCCTGACCGTAGATCCCTCGACCCCATGACGCACTCGCCCTACGCGACAACCCGCTTGCCACACGCGCCCCCCAACGACGGCGTATGGCCGAGACGGCGGCGCTGCTGGTGGAGCACCGTCACCACCGCGCAGGACATCGCCGCCGAGCTTCACGGTGCTCGGCCACCGCCGCGTGGGCCCGTGTCCGCACAACTCCCGCTGTTCTCGGCCGAGTCCTTTTTCTCGCACCGATGC
>CAYGTG010001194.1:0-2871 GCA_964352485.1 uncultured Nannocystaceae bacterium
ATGCTGGGCGTCCGCCTGCTCGGATGGCCGTCCGCCACGCTCTGGGCGTGCGCCCTGCCGGTCCCGCTGCTGCTGGGATGGGCCACGCTGCGACCGCGCTCGATGCGAAGGACCGCGCGGCGCGTCGACGAACACTATGGTCTCGGCGACCAGTTGGGCTCGGCGCTCGAATTCCGCGCCTCACCGCCCCAGACCGACGACCCTCGCACCGGCGCACTGGCCATCCTCTTCGCCGACAGGGCCGAAGCCCTGGCCGCGGACCTCGACCCGCGTCCCGTCGTTCCGCTGACCGTCCCCGGTCCGCGCTGGATCGACGGCGCTGGCTTGGTCGCGGTCGCCGTTGCCATGCTGATCCCCATCCCGCAGGCCCGCGAGGCCGAGCTTGGGGCGTGGTCCGTCGTCCCACCCGCGGTGGCCGTGGCCAGTGAGCAGGCGGGCGTCGACATGGCCCTGGCCGAACCGCTGCGGCAAAACCTCCAAGCGCTCACTGCGGACAAGGACGAGGTCGCGGCGATCGCCAAACGCATGCTCGAGATTCTCGATGCCCTCGAGGAGGGCACCATGGACCGGGCGGAGGCGCTCGCCGAGCTGGAGAAACTCGAGGAGGCGCTGGCCGAGGCCGAGCAGAAGCTCGAGCTCAATCTCGACGAGGATCCGGGCATGCTGGCCGACACGGTTCGCGAGCTCGCCGACGCCCTGCAGGAACACGAGATCACCGAGAAGGCCGGCGACGCGTTCGAGCAGAAGACCCCCCAAGAGGCCGAAGACGCGATGTCCGAGGCCGCCGAAGCGGCCGAAGCCGGTGGCAAGGAGACCGACGAGGCCCTGCGCAAGGCGATGGAAGAGGTCGAGCGCCGCCTCGACAACGCCGCCAAGAAGCAGTCGGAGCAGCGCAAAGAAACCGACGACGCTCTCGACGAGGCCGAGCGACGCCTTCGCAAGGAAAACAAGCGCAAGCCCAAGGACGCCGAGGACGAGGAACGCCGGCTCAAGAAGAAGAAAGAACTCGAGAAGCGGGTCGAGCAGCTTCGCCGCCAGCAAAAGCGCGAGCAGGAAGCCCAACGTCGCCTCGACCAGCTTCGACGCCAGGCCAAGGACGCTGCCCGCAAGGGACAGAGCCCCGGTCAGCGCAAGCGTTCCACGCAGAAGCTCTCACGACAGGCCTCCGAAGCCGCTCGAAAGGCCCGGGGTGCACGTCGAAGCCAGCAGGCGCGCGATGGCATCCAAGAAGCGAAGTCCTTCGTCCGTCGGGCTGGAAAACAGGGCGACGGACAAAACCGACGCCGCAAGCAGTTCAAGCGCTTCTCCAAGGCCGCCAAGGGCAAGCAGGGCAAAGACGGCAAGGACGGAAAAGGCGGGAAGCAGGGCAAGTCCTCGCTCCTCGTCGAAGGCCAGGTTGGCGACGGGCCTCCGAACATGATGATGGAGGGCGAAGGTCAGGGTCAGGGTCAAGGCGAGGGTCAGGGTGAAGGCCAAGGCGAGGGTCAAGGCGAGGGTCAAGGCCAGGGCCAAGGCGAGGGTCAAGGCGAGGGCCAAGGACAAGGCGACGGCATCGGCGAGGGGAGTCAGGATCCCCTGGGCGAAGACCGAGCGCTCGCCACCAACAAGACCACCGTCCGCGTGAAGGTCAAGGAAGGCAAGGGGGTCTCCCGAGCCGAGGTCATCCGAGACTCTAGCCAAAAGGGCTTTGCGACCGAAGCCTATCGAGACATCTACACCGACTACCGCGGGTTTGCGCAGAGCGCGATCGACAACGAGACGCTCCCCGCCGCGAGACGCCGCGCCGTGCGTCGCTACTACCAGCTCATTTCGCCGCGCGAGTAGCCACTTTCTCTCTTCGACAAAGCAACTTCATGACCGCCGCTGTCGCGAATCACCAAAACGAAATCGAGTCCCTTCAGCGTGACTTGGCCGCCCTCACCGAACAGATCGGAAAGGTGATCGTCGGGCAGGAGAACGTCATCTCGGGCGTGATCACCTGTCTGCTCGCGGGGGGCCACGGCCTCCTCGAAGGCGTTCCCGGCCTCGGCAAGACGCTGCTGATCCGTACCGTCGCCGACGCGGTCGATCTCGAGTTTGCGCGGGTCCAGTTCACGCCGGACCTCATGCCGGCGGACATCGTCGGCACCTCCGTGCTGCGTCAGAACGATACCGACGGCCGCGGCGGCATGCTCGAGTTTCAACCCGGCCCGGTGTTCGCCAACATCCTCCTGGCCGATGAGATCAACCGAGCCACGCCCAAGACGCAGTCCGCGCTGCTGGAGGCCATGGCCGAAGGGACGGTGACCGCGGCGGGCGAGACGCGACCCCTTCCGCAGCCGTTCTTGGTGCTTGCAACCCAAAACCCCCTCGAGATGGAGGGCACCTACCCGCTGCCCGAGGCTCAGCTCGATCGCTTCCTGTACAAGATTCAGGTCAACTTTCCCACCGAGGACGACTTGATGCAGATCCTCGACCGCACCACCGGCACCCACACCGCTGAGGTCGAGCCAGTGGTCAACGGCGAGCGACTCTTGCAGATGCGCGCGCTGGTCCGGGCGATGCCGGTGACGAAGAGCCTCACCCGCTACGTGGTGCGGGTCCTTCGCGCCTCCCACCCCGATGACGCCCGCGCGCCGGAGCTGATCCGGCGCTACGTCCGTTTCGGGGGCAGCCCTCGGGGAGCCCAGTCCATCCTGCTCGCGGCCCGTATTCGAGCGTGCCTGCACGGCCGCTCGCCGAGCACCGACGACGTCAAAGCCGTCGCCCTTCCCGCCCTGCGGCACCGCGTCATCCTCAACTTCGAGGGTGAAGCCGAAGGCATCTCGATCGACGACTGCATCAGCCAGGTCCTCGACAGCGTGCCGAAAGACTGAGGTCCGGGCCTGTGGG
>CAYGTG010001195.1:0-2864 GCA_964352485.1 uncultured Nannocystaceae bacterium
GGGAGGGCTCCCGACCGCGGCGAGCAGTTCGGCGTAGCTGTCTTGCTGGCCCGGACCGCAGTGTGTGGTGTGCACGGCCTCGCAGGCGTTCTCGACCAGAGGCACGCAGCCATCCACGACGGTCGAGTTCTGGGCGCTGCTGACGGGGTTCATCAGGTCGCCCGAGTCCTCGACGTGGTCCAGGCCCACCGCGTGTCCGAACTCGTGGGCGATGGTCTGGGCCATCTCCTCGGGACGCGACACGGCCTCGCCAAAGACGAACACCGACTCGGTGAGGCTCTCGTCGCCGCAGTCTATGGTGCAGGCGAGCCCGCGATGGCTTTGTCCGCTGCCTAAGGAGGCTGCGTCACCCCCAACCAGAACCCGGGTGTAGGGCAAGTAGCGGGGCGGCTCGGTGGTGACCAGGCGAACGGCGAACGGTTCGAGGATTTCGCCGGCCAGCGCGACGGCTTGCTCGACGATCGCCCGATCCCAGCTCAACGCACGAAACCCGAATGCACCGTCGATGCACGACACCTCGGCTTGGGCCGGGTCGGTCCCGGGTCGCAGTGTCGGGCCCAACGTATCGATGAACAGGGTCCTCGGCGTCGCGCCTTGGGGGCGGAAAAACGAAGCAGGCGGATCGCCTTGGGTCGGGATCGGTACCGAGTGCGGGGGCTCGCTGGCCGCGACGCGATCGAGCCGAGCGACGAAGCCATCGAGTCCGGTGTTGGGATGGGACAGGGCTCCGGCAGCGAGGACGTCGCCGCGGGCGGTCAATGCGACATCGAGCCCGAAATCGCGGCCGTGCGCCGGGCCTTGAAGGGACAGGGCTTCGAGCGCGCGGCCGGCCTCGTTGAAGATGCGAACGCTCGCGTGGCTGTCGAAGTCGCCCAGCAGGGGGTCCTGAGCTTCGAGCGCGACCGCAATCTCTCCGTCCTGGACCGCGACACCGAACCTGCGGCGGGTGCTGTTCGGAGGATCGCCGAGATCGACCGCCCACAATCGCGCGAGGTCCTCGTCGTAGCGCTCGAGCACGAACGGATCCGCGTCGTTGGAAGGGCGCCGAGCGATGACCACCCCGCCGCTTGCGTCGAGCTCGGCCGCGACGGCCCGGCTGCGCACCGGGATCTCCTGCAGCAGCGCGCCGTCGGATCGCCGCCTCGCCCAGAGGGTCTCGGGACCGGCGCCGTAGACGGTCGTGTCGCTGGCGGCGCTCGCCCAGATCGGGTGCTCGACCGGGATCTCCCAGATCGTCTCGCCTGAAGTGTCGATGAACTGAAGCCGAAGCTCGATGTCTTCGGCAACGCGTCCGGTGTAGACGAGGAAGCCCTGCTCTGTGCCCCAAAGCCCCGTCATGGTCAGGTCGGCATCGCCCAGCGACGTGGACCACCCCGGCTGGCCGTCGGCATCCCAGGTCTGCAGGAGCGCCCCGGGCTGCTCACACGCGAACGTGAGCGTGGCCGTCAGCGAGCCGGCCAGCGCCAGCCACGGCTGCGAGGACTCGCAGGCGCCGTCGCCGGGCGCGGCTTCCCAGATGCGCTGACCCTCGGCATCGAGCGTGCGCACGAACCAACGGGGCTGTGCGCTGCTGGACTGTTGGCCGAGCGCGCGCACCGTGCCGTCCGCGGCGGCCTCGACCTGCACCGCCTGATCGTCGTGGCCGTCGTGGTCTGCCCAGGAGTCGAGCCATAGGACCGGAGAGAGCCACTGGCAGTCATCCCCGCAGGTCCAAGGCCCCAGCCCAGTGGCGGCGGCCACGGAGGGTCCGTCGCAGGCTTCGAGGGGGGTGAGAGCTCCGTCGCCGCAGCGCGGGGTTTCGCAGTCCAGGGTACACTCGGCACCCACTTCGTTGCCCACGCCCAGGTCGCACGCTTCCCCAGGATCCAGCACCCCGTCCCCGCATTGAGCGGTCGGGCCACCGCCAGAGCTCTCGGCCTCGTCGAACTCCTCGTCCGTCTCGAGCCCTTCGGTCGCGGCCGTTTCGTCGGTGTTGGCGATTTGCGGGTCGGATGCGCAGCCGACGGCGGTACCCCACACACCCGCGCTGAGGTTCAGCACAAGCCCTAACCTGCCCAAGCGCGTCACCGCGCACCAACGTTCGAGCTTGCCCGAGCTTTCACCATGCAGTGGGGGGGAGGATCCAGTCCGAGCGCCTCGAAGGCCCGTTTCTTGGGCTCATCACGCGGGCTCAGATGGCCAAATAGCCCTGATTGGTCCTCGCCGATGACCGTCGACGCGGAAGTCACGCCCTCCCACTGACCCGATTTCTCCGCGATGCCAGCAGTCACCGGGTTCGCCTCGTCGTACGCCATCGACTCCGGTCCGCACCCAGGATGGTCTGGATGCCGGGGTCAGGCTCGAAGTTGGTCCCGCTCGTGCCTCGGACCGCGTCCAGCCATGTCCAAGCACCAAAGGTGCACGGTATCGCGACGGAGCCGGAAGTGCCGAACGGGATCATCGGAGGGTCCAGACTCTGCGATAACCGTCGCACCGTAGCGCCGGGCACGTAAATGCTGGGCACCCGGCCTCATGCAAGATTCTCTCGACGTGGGTCGCATGTGCTGGGTCGGCCTCGGCTTGATCGGCATCGTTGTCGGCGCGTTCAGGCAGCGCGCCGACGATTCTGGAGAGGGCTGCTCCAAAGCTCTACGGCTCGAGTCGTTGAACCCGAGTCTCGTTGAAACGGGTCTGTGCAACAATGAGCTTGTCCTCCGTGTCCCGGATCACTCGGGAGACACCCGAGAATGCGTCCCGGTCGAGCACGACCTCCCAGACGGACGCACCCGCCGAAATTCGTCGGAGACTCGGAAACGAGTCGAACGACAGACCATTGCCGGCGCTCTCCCTCGCCCTGCTTCGCTCCACACCCCGCTGCTGCTCCC
>CAYGTG010001196.1:0-2864 GCA_964352485.1 uncultured Nannocystaceae bacterium
CCTTGGGGGCCTCGCTCAACGTGATGCCCTACCTCCAGCGCGATTCTGGGGTGGCCTTTGGCGGGGATGTGGAGGGCACCGGGTACATGTGGCGGGGCCTGTATGCTCGAGGAGGCCTTGGATTTGCGGGCGTCCCGCGGATCGAAGAGGCGTCGGGCGACTCCCGGCGCGGTCTGCAGGTCGGTCTGGGGGGAAAAGCGGAGGCCGGCTATGAGTTCTGGCTGAACGCGACCGCAGCCATGGGCGTGGGTATCACCTACGATGCCCGCTTTGTCCCCGGCACCCAGTTCCCGCGCCAAACGCTGCTGATCGGCCTTCGGTTCACCCGATTCTAACGCCCGAGTGGGCTGCGGCGCAGGGGGTCCGGCTGGAGTCGGGAGACCGCTAGCGGCACAGCTCGCGAACCGAGCCGTCGGATTGAAAGCTCGGGTAGCACGGGTCGTCGGCTTCGGGATGCGCAAAGGCGAAGCAGCACTCGAGCTCCTCGCCGTCGGTGTCACCCGCGGAGTCGCCGGGGCCATTGCCAGAGCCCGGACACGCGGCGTTGCGGCGCAGACAGCACCCGTCGTCGATCTTCACGAAGCTTCGGCAGTCGTCCCCGCAGGTCACGTTGGGCCGCTCCGTCTCCGGTCGGTCGCACAGCGGCCCAAACTCGGAGTCGAGTCGGACCGGGTCGAATCGCTCTTCGTCACACCACTCCGGCGGGCTGCTCAACCCGTCCTGCACCGGAATGCTGTCGTCTTGAACGGCATCACCACAGAAGCCGCAGCCCGACCGCTCGAACCGGCAGTCCGAGCGACACAACGACACCTCGCCGGAGGTGAACGGTTTTGTGGGGGAAGCCAGGGGTGGGATCTCTTCGTCGGTCCCGAGGTTGGCGCCGCCGCACGGGCGCGTGATACCGAGATCCCCGACGTTGCCCGGGTCGCATTCCTCCCCCTCGTCGACGGTCCCGTTTCCGCATGCGTCGCACTCGGAGAAGTCGAGCAGACAGGTGTCGTTGCACTGGAGCCCGCCGTTGCCCCCGGGACAAACGCGACCGTTGAGGCTGTCTCCGTCGCACTCCTCCCCGCGGTCGATGTCGACGATGCCGTCACCACAGACGGAGCACTGGGTCGCGTCGTTGATGATCTGGCAGCTGTTGGGGTCGCAGTCGGCCCGCCCGAGCACGCCGGGGCATGCACCCTCGAAGCTGGAGGGGACCTCCGGGTCGCACTCCTCGCCGGCACGGATGTCGACAAAGCCATCGCCGCACGCGATCTCGTTGTCGAGCCGGAGGAGACATCCGGGGCCGGCACCCACGAGGAGTGCCGCCCAGATTGCGAGCGTGCGCCGCACGCTGGGGATAGTAGCTTGCCTCGCTCGGGACCCAAACCGTTGCGATTTCCGCTCGCCGCACCGTGGGTCTGGCACAGGGGTATAGTCCCGCCTCATGGTGCTCCAGAACCCCGCGTTCTTGCAGGCGTGCCGCGGCGAGACGCCCGCCCACACGCCCCTTTGGCTCATGCGACAGGCGGGTCGTTACTTGCCCGAGTATCGGGAGATTCGTTCGAATGTCTCGTTTTTGGAGCTGTGTCGGACGCCCGAGCTTTGCGCCGAGGTCACCCTACAGCCCATCGATCGCTTCGGTTTCGACGCCGCAATCCTGTTCTCCGACATCCTGACCGTCTTCGATGCGATGGGGGTCAAGGTCGAGTTCTCTCCGGCGCCCAAGGTCGCGGATCCGATTCGGACCGTCGCCGACGTGAAGCGACTGAAGTTTCGCCCCGCCGCCGAGGGACTGGGCTACGTCTTCGATGCGGTCAAGGCCTGCAAGGCCGCGCTCGCCGATCGCGTGCCGTTGATCGGCTTTTGCGGCGCACCGATGACGACGGCCTCGTACATGATCGAAGGGGCTGGCAGCAAAGACTTCGTCCACACCAAGTCGATGGCGTTCACCGAGCCGGCGGTCTTCGGCGGCATGCTGGAGAACATCACCACGTTGCTCATTGACTACCTGCGAGGTCAGGTCGAGGCCGGCGCCGATGCCCTGCAGATCTTCGAGAGCTGGGGGGCGGCCTTCTCGGTCGAGGACTACCGCGTTCACGTGCTTCCACATGTGCAGCGACTCGTCCGCGAGGTGAAGACCTTTGGTGTCCCCGTGATTCTGTTCCTGCGCGGCAACTCGGGCCTGATGTCGCTCGCCTCCGAAGCCGGCGCGGATGTCATCGGCATTGGGTGGGACCGCTCCCTGTCGGATGCCCTCGATGTCGTGGGACGGGACAAGGTCGTTCAGGGCAACCTCGATCCGATCGCCCTGTTCGCCCCGGACCATCACATTACGCGCCGGGCCAAGGCGATCATCGAGGCGGGTCGGACCGCTCGTGGGCACATCTTCAACCTGGGGCACGGCATCTCGCGGCTGACCGACCCGGCGAAGGTCAAGCATCTCGTCGACGTGGTGCACTCGGCATGAGGCGGGCGTGGGTGACGGTTGCGCTGGGTCTGGGCTGCACGCCGAGCCCGGCCTCCCGCGCGCTCGAACCCGTACCCGAGCTTGGCCCACCATCCGCCGTCGATGAAGCGTCCGCGCTGGCTTCCGCGGCGCCGCAGGATGGAGTTCCCATCGAGCTCGACGTTCCACTGATCTCCGGCGAGTCCGAGGCATTGGCGAATCTGCGGGGCAAGGTCGTCGTGCTGATGCTGTCCTCCTCGGACCGGCCGGGGTGGTCCGGGTTTCGATCACACTTCGAAGCTCGGCTCGAGCAGGTGGGGCGAGAGCGTCTGGTCATCGTCGCGGTGGCCAACGACGCGGACCCCGAGCATCTCAAGGCCGAGTGGGACCGCAACCCGCCGCCCTTCCTGCTCGGGTGGGATCCCGACGG
>CAYGTG010001197.1:0-2860 GCA_964352485.1 uncultured Nannocystaceae bacterium
CGCCGAGGCTGGGGGCCTGCCCACCGCGTACAGCGGAGCCATGGGATGCGTGGTGCCCGGGGCTGCCCGCTCCGAGATGTCGTTGCCGCGGCCGTCGGTCAGCGGCCGTCCGTCGTGCGGGGAATGAGCCCAACGGACGTGCTCGTGGAAGAACGGGAGCACGCCACGAGCATCCAGAGCGCCCAGCAAGCGCTCCCGCAAGCCCGCCGTGGACGCCTTCGGAGGGACCACATGGCAGATGGAGACCCGACGGGTGTCCTCGGCGGTGCCGGGCAGGACCCGCACGTAGGTGTTGCCGATCGGATCGTCCGCCGACCCCTCGGGCAGACACATGGCGAGGGGCTCGAGCGCCGGAGACAAACCCCGCGCGCCGATCTCGACGTGCATCACGAAGCGCTGGGCCGCGACCTGAACCCCCTGCAGCGTCTCCAGCAGGGCCCGCGGGAGCAGCTCTGGGAGCAGCGGACCTTCGAGCAGCCGCAGCGGATCGGTCGCGACGATGAGGTGGTCACAGCCGTACCGATCTCGCTTGCCGAGCAAGCTGACGCCGACCACGCGTGAGCGCTTGAGCAGGAGCTCCGCCACGCGAAGATCGCGTTTGACCTCGCCCGAGTGCAATTCGATGCGCTGCAGCAGCAACGTTCGAAGGGCCGCCTCGCCCCCGGGCATGTCGTCCGGACCGCGGTGCCACAGCCCGGCCATTCGCAGGCTCGCGGCTTTGCCAAGCTGCGTCGGATGAAGGTGCTGCAGCCACGGCACCGCCGCCGACGCGATGCGTCGAAGCTCGTGGTCCTGTGCCAAGGGGTGCATCTCGTCCACCGTGCCGGTCGGCAGCTGACCTTCGACCCGGGCCAGGAACCGGCGGCTCCAAAAGCCTCCGCCGACCAGCGCGTTGTCGGACGCGAGCAGCGGCTCGAGCACTTCGTCGGTCGCTGCGGACCAGCGCTGGGCCAGATCCCACGCGGCGGGGACATCCTCGTCGTCAGGCCATATGCGCGCGGCCTCTTCGTTGACGTTGGCGCTCGAGGGGCTGAGATCGACACGAGCGTCGGGGAACACCACGTGCACCCGATGCTCCAGGGGTGCATACAGCCGGCGGACCTGCTGAGCCAAACCCAGCTCGGTCCACACGCGGGCCGTGGGTGCGGTCCCCATGTGCACGACCGGTGCGATCCGAAGGGGCAGCGTGCGCCCGGCGATCTTGTAGGTCCCATCGGCGGGACCCTGCGGGATCACGAGCACGCGTTTGCCACGACGGGCAACCAAGGCCGCGGCCACCAACCCGGCGATGTCGCTGCCGAGCACGATCAGGTCGTAGTGGTTGGTCGTCGTGGCCACGGGAGGTGCTCAGACGAAGCGTACGCCGGGCGGGCCCTCGGAGGCGATGACATGCCCCATCCGCACTGCGCTCTCGCCGGCCCCCTCCAGGGCGGTGATCACGGTGTTGACCGCATCGGGGGCCGTGAAAAGCATCATTCCGATGCCGCTGTTGAAGGTGCGCAGCATCTCCTCGCGCGCGACGCCCTGAGCGGAAATCGCTTCAAACACCGGCATGGGCGGAATCGCAGAGAGGTCGATCTCGACGCTTGTGCCCTTGGGAAGCGCGCGGGGCGGATTCTCGAGGAGTCCACCTCCGGTGATGTGGGCCGCCGACGAGACGCCTCCCACCGAGAGCGCGGCTGCGACCGCCTTGACGTACACCCGGGTGGGGGTGAGCAGCACGTCCCCCACCGAGGACTCCGTCCCCGGGAACGTGTCGTGGAGCGAGAGCCCGCCGAACTCGGGGTCGAGTAACGCGCGGCGGGCGAGGCTGTAACCGTTGCTGTGCAGGCCCGAGGAGAGCACGCCGATCGCGACATCGCCGGGCTGCACGTTCTTGGTCTTGAGGCGTGCGTCCTTGTCGACAACGCCGACCGCGAACGCCGCGAGGTCGTAGTGCCCCTCGCTGTACATCCCGGGGAGCTCGGCGGTCTCGCCCCCCAGCAGCGCGCAGCCGCTCTGTCGGCAACCATCGACGATGCCGGCGACGATGGACTCGACGATGCCAGGCTGCAGCGCGCCGGTCGCGATGTAGTCGAGCAGGAACAACGGACGCCCGCCGGTGCAGATCAGATCGTTGACGTTCATCGCGACCAGGTCGATGCCCACCGTGTCGTGAACTCCGGCCGCGATCGCGACGAGGAGCTTGGTCCCCACGCCGTCCGCACAAGAGACGAGCACCGGTGTCTTTATCCCCGACGGAAGGCCGATCATGCCGGCGAAGCCACCGATGTCGTCGAGCTGCTCGGGCCGGCGCGTCGACGCCACCAGCGACCGGATCCGGCGAACCGCCTCGTTGCCTGCGTCGATATCCACGCCAGCGTCGCGGTACGACAGGGACTTGGGTGTGTCCGCCATGTCCGGTCCCCTACCAAACCCCGGCGCGCCCTGTCGACGGATACCCGGCCCACCCAAGGCGGGGGCGGCGCGAGAGGCCGCGCACGTGCGGGGATGGCCCGGGGCGCCGCCATGGTGGTAAGACCCGCTCATGGCGTGGTGGCGGCGCAAGAAGCAGCAGTTCGAGACCCAAACCCCGGCGGAGAAAGTGTCCGTGCCGAAGGGCGTGTGGTCCAAGTGCGAGGCGTGTGGAGAGATCACATACACGGAGGAACTCATCGCGAACCTCCGGGTGTGCCCGGTCTGCGGTCACCACGCGCCCATGCCCACCGCCGAGCGCATCGCCGCCATGCTCGACGAGGGCTCGTGGAAAGAGCTCGACCTCGAGCTGCGATCAGGCGATCCGCTGACCTTCACGGATCAAAAACCGTACGTGCAGCGCCTCGAAAAAGCGCTTCGCACCGCCGGTCCACAAGACGCGTTC
>CAYGTG010001198.1:0-2860 GCA_964352485.1 uncultured Nannocystaceae bacterium
GGGTGAACGTGAGCGCGATTCGCATGGCGCTCAACCAACAGCGAAGCGCACACAGGCAGGAGCGACGCCTGGGTGCGGGCGCCTCTGAGGATCCACTAGCCGACCTCGTGCTGGCCGCCAACACGCTGGACGTCGAGCTCGAGCTCCTCAAGGCCCGCTTTCGGGGCGCGTTCTCAGACGCGATTCGCGCCGCGTGTCGGGAACTCGGTGCGCGCGACCGCACGCTGCTCAAGCTGCAGCTGCTCGAAGGCCACGGGATCGACGTCATCGCATCGCTCTACGACGTGCACCGGTCCACCGCCGCGCGATGGATGCACCGCGCCCGGGAAGCGCTTCGAAACGGCGCCCGAAGCCGTCTGAGCGCAGAGCTGGGCATCAGCACCGTGGACGCCCGCATGGTCGAAAAGCTGCTGCACACCCAGCTGAGCGTCAGCTTCTCCGGCCTCGACGACGCCCCGAAATAGGCGCGCCCGAAAAAAAGTGCACCCGTCCGTGCGACATCGACTAGCGTTGGTGTCCTCGTTTCGACCCCGCTGAACCGGCGGGCGTGGTGCTCGATGACGTCCAAGCTCTCCGTCCTTCTCTGCCTGCTCGCACTCGGCCTCGGTGGCTGCAACGACGATGCCCCTTCGCGGTCCCGCGTCGCCCCGCGGTTCGTCGATCCTCCACCTGCGGACCCGCATCAGGTCCCCGAAGAGACGCTCGACGCGCTTCGAGCTCTGCTGTCGGCTCCGGGCGACGAGCTGCCCTCGCACGAGATCATCGAGTCGCACTTCGACGGGCAGCGCGGCCTTCACTGGCTCGTGGGCAACGATCCCTCGGTGCGCGTGCGCAGGCGCGCCCTGGCCTCGCTGTCGATGTTCCCGTCGATGGGATCCGAGTTCATCCTCGCGAACGTTCTGTCGGTCGACAACCCGGGATGGGCGAAGGCGGCAGCCATCGAGGGACTTCAGGGGTGGGACCTGAGCATCCGCGATGACCTTCGCAAGCTCGTGATCGCCCAGCTCTACAACGAGGACGCGAGAACGGCTTCGACCGCGGCCCGGGTGCTGGGACCCATTCCCGAGGCGCGCGGCGAGCTCGAGCGCTGCCTCGCGCAGGCCCCCGATCCGATCGTTGCGGATGAGATCCGCGCCTGGCTCTGACCCAAACACAACGCTGATGAGACGTTCCATGTTCCCTCGCTCCGGGTCGCTTCGTGCGGCGGCCACCCTCTCCACCCTGCTGGCGCTCACATCCGCGTGTGCGTCGGGCCCAGAACCCATACCTGAGCCATCCGCCGCGTTCGAGATCAACTTCGACGGGCTCGGCAAGGCCGACGGCGCTGGGCTGGTCTCACCCGAAGACGCCCAGCGGCTCGCAGACGCGCTGCAAGAGGTCATCGATGCCGGAGACGCGGCGGTCGCCGAGCTCGAAGCAGACATCGCGAGTCTCGAGGCCGAGCATGCCCAGACCCTCGAGCGGATCGAGACGCTGGTGCGGCAGATCCAGGACCGTCGCGAGGAGATCGAGGACGAGCACGATCGCAACCTGCTGATCTGCGCGTTCACGGGCAACCCCCTGCTGTGCTCGCTCGCGGCGATGATCGACAACGACGCCCGGATGCAGTCGTATGAGCGAGACCTGGACGATGCCGAGGAACGCCTGCAGGAGGCGCAGGCCTCCATGAGCGCCTACGAAGACGAGCGAGACGCGCTGCGCGGCGAGGTCGACGGCGTTCGCGAGGCCAAGGACGCCTTGCTGGCAACGCTGTCCGGCGGCGTGCAGCTGTCGCCGCTTCCGGAGGGGTTCACCCCAGGCAGCGATGAAGCCGAAGCGTTCACGCAGCTCGACGTCCTCGAGTCCCTGGCCTCGCTCACGGACGAAGAAATCGAGCTCCTTCGCGAGCTGCGGAACTCCGCGCAGATGCTTCAGGATGAACTCGAAGACGCCCTGGTGGTGATCGAAGGGCTGGCGGCGAGCGTCGATCAGAGCCTCGAAGACGCGCGGGAGCGGTTCTTCCAGATTCTCGACGCCTTCATCACCGGCAGCTCCGCACGCTACGCGGAGGACTACCTGCAGCAGCAGGTGGCCAAGCGCACTCGCGAGTTCCTCGAGGACGCGGGATGGCCCGCGGGTCCGTTCATCGACTTCCTCGTCGAGGGGCAGGTCAATGCGGGCGAGCTTCGCAGGGAGCTGCTGCTGCAGCTCGTGACCCCCGAATCGGCCCACGCCGCCACCATGCGCTTCGTCTTCGAGGACGACTGCAGCGACGGAGAGTCGAGCCGCCTGCGCATCCACGGTGTTGACAGCAGCCGCGCCTGGCCCTCGGAAGACACGTGGTGGCTGATCGAAGACGGGGCGCCCGGCGCTTCCATCGACCTGACGTGCGCCGCGGGGGAGAAGGTCTGCTACGGCGCGTCGACCCCGTCCGGCACGTTTTGGGGCTTGGGCGTCGACTACACGTCCGGGTGTGAGTCGTGCTGCTGGACGTGCGAAGACACGAGGGTTCAGCGCAACCTGGTCTGCGACTGAGCGCGGTTGAGCGAAATGAAGTGGGAAAACGCAGGGAGGCTTGGGCCGCGGGGGCGGACGAGCGCCACGGAGCTCGGCGACGATGTCAGGGGTGGTCACGGCCTAACCAACCTGATGGCCCGCTGACGAGTTTGAGCAAGCGGAGTTGACGGCGCTCCGAAAGCGCCTCAAGGACGTCGAAAGGCCTACGAACAGACCCAGCAGCAGGGCAAGGCCCGCGCCGGCGTACCCCGAGAACCACCACAAGCCGACGTCCTCGGCGAGTGTCCCGATCTCCTCGAAGCTGGGCTCCAGAGATCGTTGGAGAGGAACAAACTCCGGCCCTGACCGCGTGATGGCGCTCGCG
>CAYGTG010001199.1:0-2858 GCA_964352485.1 uncultured Nannocystaceae bacterium
TCATACGGCGCAGCGCTTCGGGCCTTCGATGCGATTCGCGATCACCACGACTTGGTCTTGCTCGACCAGCGCGGGACCGGGAAGTCGCACCCGTTGACCTGCGAGGACACCCAAGTCCTCGACCTGAAACAGGCGGTCTCGCTGGAGATCGATGGCCCGAGGCTGGAAGCGTGCCGCGACGCTCAGGACGCCGACCTGACCCAATACACGACGGCGCGCGCCATCGACGACCTCGCGCACGTCCTGCAAACGCTCGGCTACCCGAAGGCCCACTTGGTGGGCGGAAGCTACGGCACGCGGGTGGCCTTGGCGTTTGCGCGTGCCTATCCGGAGCAGACCGCGTCCATCGTCATCGATGGCGTCGCCCCGCCTGACTTTGCGCTGCCCGTCTCGTTCGCCAAGGATGCGGAGGCAGCCTTGGAAGCGATGGTCCGTGACTGTGCGGCCGATGCGGCCTGCAACGCGTCGTTCCCGGCTCTGCGGGCTGAGCTTCGGGCCTTGGCCACACGGCCGCCCTCGGAGGTCACCGTCGCGCACCCCCGCACGGGGGCCCCACAGACCCTCGAACTCAGCGGCCGGGCCCTCGCGGGCGGAATGCGGAGCATGCTCTACGCGCCTGAACTCTCCGCGTTGTTGCCGCTGTCGGTCGCTTCGGCGACGCGAGGGGACTTTGGGCCGATGGTGGCCCAAGCGGCGCTGCTCGGTGACGGCATGGGTGGAAGCTTGGCCGAGGGCATGTTTCTCAGCGTCATCTGCAGCGAGGACGTGCCGTACATCACCGAGGCCCAAGCCGCAGAGGAGACGGCGGGCACGCTGATGGGCACGATGTTCATCGAGCATCTGCGCGCCTCGTGTGAACACTGGGTTCGCGGCCCGATTCCGCCGGGGTTTCGCGAGCCGGTGTCGAGCGATGTTCCGGCCCTGGTGCTCTCCGGCGAGGTCGACCCGGTCACGCCGCCGCGCTGGGGAGAGCACGCCCTGCAGACGCTGTCGAACGGCCGCCACGTGGTCGTGCCCGGGGCAGGTCACGGAATCGTGATGCTGCAGTGCGCCGACGATGTGCTCGCCGAGTTCTTCGAGGGGGGCGACGCAAAGGCTGTCGATGCCGGCTGCTTGGAGTCCCGCCGCCGCGTTCCGTTCTTCATCGACTTTGCAGGACCGCAGGTGAACCCATGATCGAGGCGCAAGACCTTCGCAAGACGTTCGGAGAGGTCGTTGCCGTCGACTTCGTGTCGCTGTCCGCTCAGGACGGAGAGATCACGGGAATCCTCGGGCCCAACGGCGCGGGCAAGACCACGACGATGCGGATGATCTCCACGCTCGTGCGGCCGGACAGCGGCCGGGTTCGCGTCGATGGAAAGGACGCCGCGGCGGAGCCCGCGGAGGTCCGGCGGCGCTTGGGCGTGCTCCCCGACGCTCGCGGTCTCTATCCGCGGCTGACCGCGCGCGAGAACATCGAGTACTTCGGCCGTCTGCAGGGGCTCGATGAATCCACGCTTCGCGCTCGGGTCGACCGACTGCTCGAGCGGCTGGATCTGGGCGCCGTCGCCAAGCGCCGCGTTCACGGGTTCTCGCAAGGCGAGCGGGCCAAGGTCGCGATCGCGCGGGCGCTGGTGCACGAACCGCGGAACGTCCTGCTGGACGAGCCCACCAATGGCCTCGACGTGATGAGCACCCGGGCCATGCGTGAGTTGATTCGCGGGCTGCGCGATGAGGGCAAGGCGGTCGTGTTCTGCAGCCACGTCATGCAAGAGGTCTCGGCGCTGTGCGACACCATCGTGGTGGTGGCACGCGGGACGGTGGTGGCACGCGGCACGTCCGACGAGCTCCTCGCCCAGGCCGGCACGGACTCGCTCGAGGACGCCTTCGTGTCGGTGATCGGAACCGAAGAGGGCTTGGTCGCGTGAGCGTCTGGAGGATCATCCGTATCGTCGGTCGCAAGGAGATGCTCGACGGGGTGCGGGACCGCCGATCGCTGTTGTCCGCGCTGCTGCTGCCGCTGTTTGGGCCCATCCTGATCGCGGTGATGTTCAGCATCATCCTCACCGAGGAGGCGGATGATGGCCCCGTCGCGCTCCCGGTTGTGGGGCCGCAGCACGCGGTCGCGCTCATTGAGCATCTGAAGTCGCAGAACATCGAGGTCGTCGCGCCTCCAGATGACCCGCGCGCTGCGGTGGCGGCGGGCGATGAGAACGTCGTGCTGGAGATCCACCCCGAGTTCGACGCTGAGTTTCGCGCGGGCCGGCCCGCACCGGTCTCGCTGTACGTCGACACCTCCAGGCGCGAAGGCAGGGTTCCGGTTCGCAAGGTGCGGACCGCCATCGAGACGTACTCGGGGAAGATCGGGACCCTGCGGCTCTTGGCTCGGGGCATCGATCCGCAGCTGGCGCGACCGGTGAGCGTCGCCGACGTGGACACCGCAACACCCCAGCAGAAGGCGGCCAACCTGCTGGCCATGGTCCCGATGTTCGTCATGCTCGCGGTGTTCGTGGGCGGGATGTTCATGGCGACCGACGCGACCGCCGGAGAGCGCGAGCGCAAGTCACTGGAGCCGCTGCTGTTGACGCCGACCGGGCGGGGTGCGCTCGTGCTCGGCAAGTGGGCGGCCACGACCGTGTTCTCCTCGATGGGGCTGGTGATCACGCTGATCGGCAGCAGCGTCGCGATGGCTCAGCTCCCGCTCGAGGAGGTCGGCCTCAACGTTGGGTTGGGCCCCGCCGATGCGCTGTGGGTCCTGGGGCTCCTGCTGCCCCTGGCGCCCATGGCCGCGGCCATGCAAATCTTCGTCGCGAGCTTCGCCAAGAGCTTCCGCGAGGCTCAGACGTACTTGTCGATGTTGACCCTGCTGCCGACGCTGC
>CAYGTG010001200.1:0-2856 GCA_964352485.1 uncultured Nannocystaceae bacterium
GGGCGTGACAGCTGGCCACTTCGCGCCGCTGCTGATGCGCATGCCAGGCCACTCACGCACCGGCCTTCGCGTCTCGACGCTCGTCGACTCGACCTCGTCGACGAAGCGATCGATCCAGGCGTCGAACCACTCGGCCTTGTGGTGGAACACCCGTTTGAACGGCACGAGTACGGACTCCTCTTCGCGAAGCCCGGGCTTCCTGCGCGCTAGCGCCCGGCGTTGTCGAGGTGCGCGGTGCCGTGGTCGAGCTGCACCGCGAGTCCCTCGACGTCGCACCCTTCCATACGCCGACAGCTCTCCGGCGACCGCCGAAACAGATCGACGCTCCACTGCACGAAAGTGGCCTCTTCGGGCAGGGCGAAGCGAAACACCCGCGCGGAGTCGGGCTCTCCAGGCGCCGGAACGCGGTCATCGAGCACCGTTCGGAGCTGGAAGCGCTCGCCGTCCTCGGAGACCTGACTTCCGAAGGTCCGGCCTGCCCACGCCGACGCGGACCACCCCGACGCCGTCGCCACGCGCACCCGAAGCTTGCGAAACATGTCGCCGGTGGGGACGCGATGACCGACCCACGCCGGCTCGACCGTGACGGTGGCCCAGGGACTCCCCTCGACCAGCTGCACGGTTGCGGAGGTCCGGACAGCGCGCTGCACGAAGGCGTCGTCCTCCAGCCCGAGCACGTGGTGGCCGGACATGTGGCACGACACGCAGGTCGGGCCTGCGCCACGCGCCCACTCCGAGACGGTGTCCTGCTGCGGCTCGGCGGGGTCGTAGCGGGCGAGCTACCCCGGCGCCGGTGCGGGAAAGTCGAACTGATGGCAACGCACGCACATCTGCACGCCCGGGGGCCAATCACCGGTGTCGACGGACGCGTCGGCCATGGTCGGCAGGTGGCAGCTGGAGCACGACACGCCCTCTTCGGGATGCTCCGCCCGGACCTCTGCGTCGGCATGGCAGTCGACGCACGACAGCGAGGGCGCGGGGTCGAACTCCGCGCGAAACCTCGGGTTCGTCCAGGTGGACGCGTGGGCGGTGCGAGACCACTGCGCGTAGGCCTGCGCATGGCAGACCCCACAGTCCGCCGCCGCACCGCCCTGCAAACGCGAACACGGGCCCGGAGCCTCGCGATGCGCCTCCGCGAAGCACCCCACGAGCGCACTCACGAACGCGACTAGGGCGAGGTCTCGGGCGCGACCCACGAGTCGAGCTCCGCGTCGTAGAGGAGGGTTTGGTCGACGAGCACCTCCGAGAACTCGATGTCGACCTCTGCCAGGTCCGCCGCAAGCGCCTTGGACTGCGTCTCGATGAAGTTTAGCGCCGTCCAGTCTTCGTTCGGGGGCATGCAGCCGCCCTCGAGGACGTCGGAACAGTCGTATCCCACGAACCGCAGATCGGGAGCACCATCGCCATTGGCATCGACGAATGCGTGGCGGATGTCCGAGGACCCCTCGTTGTTCGCGGTCTGCATGATGCCTTCGTACGACAACCTTCTCTCGTATTGCGGCGCGAGGGTGGAGCCTTCGTACCACCCGATGCTCCGGTACTCGGGCAGCTCGATGTCCTGCGCGCGAAAGTCCTGATTCGGCTCTGTGGTGGTGACCAGGACCTCGAGCTCGGCCTTCTCGTCGGCATCGGCATCGTGGAGACGGAAGGTGTCGACGGACTGCAGCAGGCACGCTCCAAACAATTCCCGTCGCGCGACGATCGAGAGCGGCCCGCCGTACTCCGCCTTGCCCTCGGGCGCGGGGCCGAAATGCGCGTGCACCAATCCCCGCCAGGTGCACGCGGGGATCTCGTACGCCTGCTTGCCCACGAGGTCACGGCCGTCGAGGTTCTCCTGCTGAATGCACGTGCTGCGAGCCTCGCTCCCGCCGCCCTTGGCCGCCACGCAGGCGTCCAGCAGGCTGTAGCCATACAGCCCCACCACGTGCACGCCGCCGTCCGCCCCGGCGACGACGATGCGCTCGTGTAGCAGCACCATCACCCCGTGCTCGAGTCGTAGCTTGGAGCGAATCCGACGCCCCATCTTCTCGCTCAGCAGCGCCTCCTTCGACTCGAACGCCCCACCCCGCGGAACCGGAGGCAAGGTGTGCACGAGCGGATCCTCGACGAAGCCCGGATGGTCCTCGGGCTCGGCGGGCGCAGGAGGCTTCTTCGACTCCGCGGGCGGCTCCGGATTCAGGGGTGCCTCGGGTTCGGACGGAGGTGCCTCGGGTTCGGACGGCGGGGGCTCGGGCGGCTCCTCGGGCGCCGGCGGCTCTTCGGCCTTCGTCGGCCCGGACTCGTCGGAATCCCCCGCTCCGCTCGGCCTGCAGCCGATGGCGAGCGAAGCACAGACCAGGACGGTGAACGCAGCAACACGCATCGCAAAGGCCACGGTAGACGGTCGACGCCCGACGCGTCACGGTGATTCCGGCTCGGCCCGCAACGCACTGAGTCTCCCTCAACCAGCGCCTCGCTTCGCACCGCGCTTGTCTCGGCGTGCCTGCGCATCCCGGCGCACCAGCCGGCCTCTACTGCGCCCCGCCGTACTCCTCCATCCCGGCTTTTTCACACTTCATTTCGCTTGAACGTCCGGGCTGCCCTGGGAAGTCCACGCAAGACGCGCGCGGGCGAGAACCGTCCGCTCGCGCGTCTGTTGACCAGGGCGGTGGTGGCCCAGATCACCCGTCCCTGCTTGGAGACTGGACGCCGTTCGGATTCGAAACCATCAACGACAACACCTTCCAGAACGGCCGCTTCGGCACCCTGACCTTCCGTCGTGTGTACGCTCGGGCATGCCGAATGCCCTCCTCATCGGTTGCCTCGTGCTGAGCCTGGGGCCCGGCACCGAGGCGCTCCCTGACGCGCGCGAAGTGC
>CAYGTG010001201.1:0-2855 GCA_964352485.1 uncultured Nannocystaceae bacterium
GCCGTAGGCGAAGTCCAATCCGTCGAACTGGCATTCGGCGTCCATGTCGTTGGGGATCCACTCGCCGCCTTCGCAGCGGAAGGACTCGCCGTCTTCGACCGAGTCGACGCCGCCGTTGTTCGTGCAGGCGTTCTGGCCTTCGAGGTCAGCATCGCAAGGGGGCAGGTCTGCCGGGCCGGTCCCTCCGCCGGTGCTGGCGTCGGCCGAGTCGGTGTCGGTCGCGTCGGTGTCGGTCGCGTCGGTATCGGTCACACCTGTGGTGCTGTCGGTCGTCGCGTTGGTAGGGTCGGTGCTGCCCGTGCCGCCATCGGGGCAGCAGCTGTAGTCGGTCGGGTCGTCGGTGCAGAACTGCCAGCCTTCGACGCAGACGCACTGGCCGGCAGCGTCGACCGCGTTGTTCGGGTCGGATCCGCAGTCTTCGGTCGGCGGCTTGGAGTCCACGCGCTCGCACTCGTAGTTGTTCTGGCCGGCGGGGTCGCTGCTCTCAAAGACGTAGCCTGCATCGCAGTCGCAGACGTCCTGGCTGGCGTTGTAGCTAGAGTGACACAGGGGGTCCGGCTCTTGGTCGGCGTCGCACCGCGTGCAGTCGGGTGCGCCGACGGTGATCACGCAGCCGATGGCTCCGAGAGCGCCGGCTGAGAGTGCGAGCAGGATGGTGCGGAACGAGCGAGACGAGGTCATGAATAGTCGAGTCCTTGAAGGAGTGGGACGGGCGCGGCGGCCCCGAGTTTCATTTCGGAGGCCCCCTCGGCTGACAATGCCACGGCGGGCGCCGCTTCAAGAGTGCCTGATGTCACCGGAATTGAGAAAGGCGGCCCCGATTGGAGCCGCCTTTGACGCGAGCGTGAGGAATTAAAGCAATTTCTGCGCCCGGGCGGAAAATTCACTCCACGGTCCAGGTGTGTCCCGACCGAAGCAGGGCGTCGATGTCGCCCTCTCCGTTTCGCTCCACGGCCTGTGCAACCTGTGCGACCACGCCCTCGTCGTAGGCGGGGCCGGGATCTCGGAAGAGCACGCCAAAGGCCATCGGGAACTCGGGCGCCACCAGCTGGGCCAACTCGAACGCCATGGTTCGGTTGGTCTCGTCGTGCACGGTGACGTCGGCCTCGGTGACACCGTTCTCACCCACGGTCACGATCTTGACCGCTTCGCCGGTGAGCACGAGGCCCTTCTTCTTGTCCTTCCCGAACAGCAGCGGCTGGCCGTGCTCGACCCACACCTGCATGTCGTCGGAGATGTCCCTGGCAGTCACGTGCGTCCACGTGCCGTCGTTGAACACCGGGCAGTTCTGAAGGATCTCGATGAACGAGGTCCCTTTGTGCCCGTGCGCCTCCTTGAAGAGGGCGCTGAGCGGCTTGATCATCGTGTCGATGCCGCGACTGACGAAGCGAGCATTTGCTCCCAGTGCGAACGATAGAGGATTGACCGGAGCGTCGATGCTCCCCATCGGCGAGCTGGGCGACTTGAGCCCGACGAGCGACGTGGGCGAGTACTGGCCCTTGGTCAGGCCGTAGATGCGGTTGTTGAACATCATCACCTGCAGGTTCACGTTTCGGCGCAGTACGTGAAGCAGGTGGTTGCCGCCGATGCTCAGTCCATCGCCGTCACCGGTGATGAGCCAGACGTCGAGCTCGGGGTTGACGAGCTTGACCCCCGTGGCAAACGCAGGCGCACGACCGTGGATCGTGTGGAACCCGTAGGTGTCCATGTAGTACGGGAAGCGGCTGCTGCAGCCGATGCCCGAGATGAACACGGACTTCTCGCGGGTCACACCCAACTCGGGAAGCGTGCGCTGCATGGCCGCGAGGATGGCGTAGTCGCCACAACCGGGACACCAGCGGACCTCTTGGTCCGAAGTGAAGTCCTTCTTGGTGAGCTTCTTGGCTGCGGGAGGATCGAGGGGGACCATCAGTTGGACTCCTTGCCTGCGAGGGCTTCATCGATGGCGTCGAGCACTTCGCCGACGCGGAAGGGTCTGCCTGCAACCTTGGGCAGGCTTTGGGCGGGCAGCAGGTACTCGGAGCGCAACACCTTGACCAGCTGGCCGTTGTTGAGCTCGGGCACGATGATTTGGTCGTAGTTTGAGAGCAGCGCCTCGAGGTTGCGCGGCATGGGCCACATGTAGCGGATGTGGACTTGGCTGACGTCCTTACCTTGAGCACGAGCCCGGCGAACGGCTTCGTTGACCGCGCCGTAGGTGGAGCCCCAGCTGACCATCGCAAGCTTTCCGCTGGACTCACCAATCTCGACGTCCTGCTCGGGGATGTCGTCGGCGATCCCCATGATCTTGCCCGCACGCACCTGGGTCATCTTGTGGTGGTTGTCGGGGTCGTACGAGATGTGGCCGCTCTTGAAGTCCTTCTCGAGTCCGCCCACGCGGTGCTCGAGGCCGGGCGTGCCCGGCACGGGCCATACGCGAGCGAGCGTGTCGGGGTCGCGCACGTAGGGGTGAAAGTCTTCGGTCTGCGTGTGGTGCCGCACTTCGATCTTCGGCAGGTCGGCGAAGTCGGGGAGCGCCCAGGGCTCGGCTCCGTTGGCGATGAAGCCATCGGAGAGCAGGATGACCGGAGTCATGTATTTGGTGGCGATCCGGACGGCCTCGATGGCCATCGTGAAGCAGTCACCGGCGGACTTGGGCGCCAGCACGCACAGCGGGGCGTCGGAGTTGCGCCCGTACAGCGCCTGAAAAAGGTCGGCCTGCTCCGTCTTGGTGGGCATGCCCGTAGAGGGTCCGGCGCGCTGCACGTCGAGGATGACGAGCGGGAGCTCGATCATGACCGCGAGCCCGATGGCCTCGCCCTTGAGCGCCATGCCGGGGCCGGAGGTTGAGGTGACACCGCCCGCTCCGGCCCACG
>CAYGTG010001202.1:0-2851 GCA_964352485.1 uncultured Nannocystaceae bacterium
GCGCCGGCGGGAGCTTCAAACGCGATGGCCCCCTGGGAATCGTAGATGGTGTGGCCGAACGCAATCTCGGGGTTGCCGGTGTTGTCGAAGTTGACGATGGACGGGGCACCGGAGACGCCGCCGTTGTTGTGGTTGGCCGAGGTCCAAAGCACCGTTCCGTTGTTTCCCTGGACCGCGATGAGTGCGTTCGAGGTGGCTTCGGTGATGACCTCGGGGATGCCGTCGCCGTTGATGTCGCCGATGGCGGGGTGGGAGCCGGGGTCGGTGCGGTAGGCCTCATCGCCCAGCGTCCACAGCGGTTGGCCGGTGTCGCCATGGATCGCGCGGAGGATGCCGTTGGCCGTGTAGGCGGAGTTTTGATAGGTGTTGAAAATGATCTCCGGGACGCAGTCGCCGTCGAGGTCGGCGACCTGCGGAGTCATCACGCACTGGTGAAACTCGGGGAAGTCGTCCGGCGCAACCTCGATATGCGGCCACGTCGGCTCGCACAATCCGGTGCCCATGTTGCACACCTCTTCGGTCTGACAGCCGAGGTCGCAGGCGCGCTCTTGCCTCACGCCCCAGCTGAACCGCGGGACGGGATCGAAGACGCCAACCTCGGGCTCGAACGCACAGCTGGGGTCGGAGAAGTCGGGCACGCACTGGCCCAGCTGCGGATCACAAACCTCACCATCGCCGCAGTCCGAGCCGACCTGGGTCGCGCACGCGGCCGCAGAGCAGACCTCGCCGGGGACGATGCACTGACCGACGTAGCAGAGCTCACCGCCAGCAACGTCGCAGCAGACGTCACCGCACGGGTCATCGGTCCCGCAGTCGAGCACGCAGGCCTCGCTGTCGTCACAGCGCTCGTCCGCGCCGCAGCAGCCGTCGCCGCACACTCGGCTTGGGGGGCATTCTCCTGCGGTCGAGCCTCCGGTGTCGACGCCGGATGTGCTTGCCTCGGTCGTCCCAGATTCGGCGTTGGTCTCGGTGCCCTGGGTGGTGAGCGTGAGGGTGCCGGGTCCGGATGCGTCCGTGTCCCCGCCGCCGCCCGAGTCTCCACCACAACCGCCGGCCAATCCGGCCGAGAGCGCAACGAGTGTGATGCCGCGGATAGCGTGAAACCGGGGGGCAGATCTCATGCCCGATTAGACACCACATCCGCGCAATTAACCGAGCATCGATCCGGGACTTCGTCGCCTCAGACCGAGCAACACCAACGGCAGCAAGAGCAGCGCTGTACCCCTGCTGGGGCCGCTTTCTCGGCATCCGCATCCATCCTCGGCGCCGTCGTTGCCCTGGCCGGCGCTGTCCCCATCGGTGTCCGCGCCCCCGGTCATCTCATCGGAGCTGTCGGGGGTGTCCCCACTGCTCGCACCATCCGTGGCGCCGGAGGTTCCGCTACCGACGCCACCGGTCTGCCCGCCGCTGTCGTCGCCGCCGGTCGAGCCTGCGGCAGCGCTTCCCACGGTGAACAAGATCTCGTCCGTGGTGGTGTGGTCGGCGTGGTCTTGGACCATCGCGATGGCTCGGTAGGAGCCATCAGGGACTCCGATCAGCTTGAACTCGAGTGCGCGGTCATAGTCGACGGCTTGTGCGAGTTCTTCGCCGGTCTGTGCATCCTCGAGGGTGAGCTGCCAGCCATAGCCACCGAAGTCATCCCACGGGTCGACCTCGATGATGACGTCCTCGCCGCTGTCGTACTCGGTGCCATCGGCGGGGCTCGTGATGTCGATCGTGGGCTCGACCATGTCGAGTCCCGCCGGTGCGAAGGTGGCAAAGAGGGTGTTCTTGTCGTGCTGGGCGTCGGGCACCCCGCAGTGACAGCGGTTGACCCCAGTGCAGGCTGCGCCTTGGCCCGACACGTTGATGGTCTCCGCGCAGCTGTCGTTGAAGCCGAGGTCACCGCCCTGCGTGGGCGCATAGCCCGAGGCCATGACCGAGTCGGAGGCGTTGGTGTGGCCCAGACCAAGCGTGTGCCCGATCTCCTGGCTTGCCACGTTGGCTTGCTGCACCGCTGGTGCTCCCGGCAGGAACATATAGCAGACGTTGCGCTGACCGAAGTCCTCACAATCCAGCGGCGCCACGCCGCCGCTGGGGCCGGCGGTCGTGTCCGAGTAGTGCCCGCCCATCATCACCATCGTGTAGGGCAGCACCTTGGGCGGCCGCTCTTCGTAGACGATGCGAACCGCGAGGTCCTCGAAGTCGGCGGAGACGGCTTGGGCAGCGGCGATGGCTCGGGTTTCACCACCGGAGTAGACGGGGTAGGGGTGCCCCGTACGAGCGATCCGCGAGAGGTCTTCGGCCGAGTTCTCGCCGCTGCTCGACATCGTCGCGCCGATGTAGTTGAGGTAGACCGTTGTGTGGCGCGGCGTCTCGCCGCCAGGGCGGGCGTCGTAGTCGTAAATGCCGGCGGGGACCTCTTCAGGAAAGGCGCAAATCTCGTTGAGGTCGGGTGCCCCACCGCCGCCTGCGACCGGTCCCGTCTCTGCCGCGAACGCGTTCGTGGCATTGCCCACCATGTCCGCGCCGCCGAGCATCTCCTGCGGTACGACCATCGAGCCTATCTGCACCAACCCGTTGCCGAGCTCGTGGGGAGCCTCCAGCTGAAGCGGCGCTTGCTCGTGGGTCTCGCTGGCGTAGTCGTCTAAGGAGGAGAACGACGGACCGGGCTGCTTGGGCGCTGCCTTGGGTGCGCCCAGATCGATCACCACCGCATCCGGCGAGGGGTTGACGTTTGGGTTCTGTACGACGGTGGGCCGGGCGCTCACCGTCGCTGGCAACGCAAGCGCCAGGAGGGCAAACAAGGGGGAGGTGTCCCGAAGCTTCGATCCGACCACGACGCCGGCAGAATACCGACTTTGGGAGGTCT
>CAYGTG010001203.1:0-2850 GCA_964352485.1 uncultured Nannocystaceae bacterium
GGAGCGAAAAAGACGAGTGAGACGTCGTGTCGGGTTTCACCACGGGCTGCTAGCAGTTGAGGTCGCCGCTGCCGGTCACGGTGATGCTGCAACTGGCACCCCCATGCACGGTGACGTCACCACTGCCTTGAATCGACCCTTGGGCGGTCTCGGTGGCGGTCACGCTCACGTCACCGCTGCCCTGGAGGACGATGCTGGCACCTTCGGCCTCCAGCGCACGCGCGCCGACATCACCGGAGCCCAAAACGGAGATCGAGACCGACTCCGCCTCGCCGCCCGCCTCGACGTCGCCGCTCCCCGAGACAGCGATCGCGAAGGACGCCTCGTCGAGCCCTTCGACCGACGCGTCCCCCGAGCCTGAGAGCGCGATGGACTTCAAGCTCGGGACCGTCACGCGGACCAACATCCGGCCGGTGTTTAAGTGGAACCCGCCTTCGAGGGACACGTGCAGCGTGCCGTCCTCGACCCGGGTCTCGACCTTGTCGATGATCTTTCCGTCGGCCTCGACCTCGACGCTGAGCGCCGAGCCAACCTTGGCCTCGACATCCACGGCGCCCTCGATCGCAATGGCGTCGAACGCTTCCACGGTGCGGGTCTGCGTCTGCAAATCTCCACCCGCGACGTCGCCGAGGTTGAGGACACAGGCGGAGAGTCCGAGGGCGAGGCAAGCGATGGCAGAGCGTTTCATGCACCCCCTTAGTCGCACGACGCAGCGGGTTGGGTTCCGCCGCGAGTGTGTGCCCGGTCACGACGCTGTCCTCGGGGCCGCTGAAGGACGCTACGGACGTACGAGCACGACCAGCCTCGGCGGGCTGAGCCCAGAGGTGCTCCAGAAGTGAGCTTCATCGGCCGAGGTTGCGACCAGCGACAAGAACACCAGCCCATCGACGGGGACCGAGTCCACGGGGAGTTCGACTTCGAGGCTCGCACCGGACTGCGCGGGTCCGACCCCCGTCGCGAGAATCGCGGTCTGCTCCGGCGGACCCGCGGACAAGCTCTCCTCGGTGAAGGGTTCGACGGCATAGACCTCCCCACCCAGAGCGCTGTCGCAGATCATGCAGCCCTCCGGGACGCTCAACACCAAGCGCAACGCCAGAATCTCTGCTTCCGCGGTTTCCACCGGAACATCGAAGCGCAGATATCCGGCCCGAGAGGGTGCCGGCCCAGCGTCGACGACAAAGCGGCCGGTGACAGGTGCACACTGCTCGGGGTCGACGTTTCCCATCGCGAGGCACTGGGCGATGCTCGCCTCCACCTCGGCCATCACCGGCTCCCCACCCGAGTCCCCCGTGGTGGAGGAGGTCATCTCACCCGGCGACGTGTCCGAACCCGCCTGCGTGGTATCGGCGCTCTGGGATGTCGCGGAGGAGGTCGTACTCCCCGCGTCCTGCGGTGGAACGCAGCCGCCGGGCTCAACCGACGCGGTGTCCGAGCGACGCAGACCACTGGGGCAGGCCGCGACGTCCTCGGGATAGGCGCAGGCGCCGTCGGAGAGACAGACGCCCCCGTCCGAGCCGTCACAGCCCGCGGCGTCCCGACAGTCGAACGTACCTGCAGGAACACAACCTGCACCCACAAGCACAAAGGTGCCCGCCTTCAGTGCCCCATACAGGTTGGTCTTCGATATCATGGCAACGGCGATGGAACGCAAGTCCGAGTCCGCAGTGGGCCGCTCCAGTCCACCCACGGGCGCTGCGTCACTGCCCCCGCGCACCCAATTTGGACGCTACCAAATCATCCGAGGCTTGGCCACAGGGGGCATGGCCGAGGTCTACCTCGCTCGCCAAAGCGCCGCCGCTGGCATCGGGCGCACCGTCGTCCTCAAGCGCATCCGCCCGCACCTCGCGGCGGAGCCCGGCTACGAGACCATGTTCCTCAACGAGGCTCGAATCGCCGCGCGGCTGCAGCATTCCAACATCGCAAACATCCTCGATTTCGAGGTGGCCGACGGCGAGTACTTCTTGGTCTTGGAGTATGTGCACGGCCATACGGTCAAACGAATCTTGGACCGCACCGACGCCTCGAAGCCACTCCCGCTTGGGGTCGGCTTGACGATCATCCACGAGGTCGCGCTGGCGCTCGACTACCTTCACACCCGGAAGACGAGCCAGGGCCGGCCTCTTGGACTCGTCCACCGGGACGTCTCTGCGTCCAACGTGATGGTCAGCATGTCCGGAGAGGTCAAGCTCATCGATCTCGGAATCGCGAAGGTCACGAGCCAGGCTGGTTCCCAGTCCACCCTCATCAAGGGGAGCCCGCACTACATGTCTCCGGAGCAGGTGCGGGGTGAACCTCTCGACCAGCGAACCGACGTTTTTTCCCTGGGTGCGCTGTGCTACGAACTCTTGACTGGCAGACGGTGTTTCCGGGCGGCCGGCGAACTCGCGCTGCTCAACCGCGTTGCTGCGTCCAAGTTCGTATCCCCGTCCGCGATCGTCGAAGGCTTTCCCGAGGGGCTGGAGGCCTTCATCCAGCGCCTCCTCGCCCGGCAACGTGGCGACCGCTTCCCCAACTGCCGAGAGGTTCTCGACGAGTTGCGACGCCAAGCCGCACAGCTCGGCGCGCCTCTTTCCCGCTCTGGGCTCAGTGACTTCATCGAGGAGACGATGGATCCGCTGCCGGGCACCGGACTCGACGTGGCAACGGAGGCGTCGACGGTCGCCATCGCGCCCACGGGCTCGAACCCCTGGCCCCGTCGTGCCGGGCTGATGCTGGGGCTGTCCGCAGCCGGGCTGCTTGCCGCAGCGGTATACACAGGGGCCTTCCCCCGCCCCCAACCCCCAACCACCCCCAGTCTCATAAAAACAACAAAACCAACCGACAAGATAACTAGTATAAATATCAATATTA
>CAYGTG010001204.1:0-2840 GCA_964352485.1 uncultured Nannocystaceae bacterium
TGCCTTGCTGGCGTGTCCCGTATCCCTCGCTCGCGAGGATGTTTTGGCTGTTCCCCGCGACAAGGCGGAAGCGGTGCTCGCCCGCGGTGTCCTTGAAAATCTCGAACTTTGCTGCCATGGGCGTCAGGGTAGTTGAGACGGAGACAGTCGCGCAGGCCGGTCGATGCGCCCGAAGCCAGCGACGCTACGACGAGGTGCTGGAGTCTGCCTGCCCACCGCTGCTGCCGCCGCCACCGCTGCCCGGTCCTGGCAGTGCAGCGTTGTTTCGGTTCCAGAGACCACCGGGCTGCAGGTAATCGTCCGCATTCGCCGGCCAGCCCGAAGGCGGGGGCGTTGTAGCCCCGCCGTTGTGGTGATGCGCCACGCAGTCGACTCCATCTTGCAGGTAGCAGTCGATGCTCTCGGTCCGGTTTGGGCTCTCAAGGCAGACCTCTTCGCCACCGGGGCACGGGTGCCAGTTCCAGTCGTCTTCGAACCGGTTGTTGTCGAGCACGCCAGCCATCCATGCGTGTTCGAAGCGAGAGGAACGAATGACGGTGTCCTCGACCCCGAGGTCGAGGTGCACGCCGATCTTGTAGGCCCGCGAGTAGAGGTTGGAGATGGTGATGTTGTGGTTGCGCGGCGGGGTGGTGTTGGTGAACGGATTGGCGCTTCCAAGGTCCCAGTGCGCGTTGATGCCCAGGAACACGTGGGACTCGATGCGGACGCGATCGATGGTGACGTCGTGCGAATGGCTTAGCCAGATCCCCGCCCCGCGGGCGGAGGTGTAGGAAGTGGACCAGACGTCGGGGCCGGCGTAGTCGAGGAACACATCTTCGATGCTTACGCCTGTTGCGTCGTTGTAGAGCTGAATGGCCGACCAGCCGACGTCGCGGATGTCGACGCGCCGGATGGTGCCGTTGTTGCCCAGGAGAATGCCGTTCTCCCGTGCCCCGTTGCTCGCCCCAGGGTTGGCTCCGAAGATGGACTGAATCTGCAGGTCTTCGAGCAACGGCTCGGAGGCGAGCACAGTCCCAAGCCCACCCTGCTTCGCGATGATGCCGTAGGACCAGAAGTTCGAGATTGTGCTCCGGCGGACGACGAGTCCGTTGGGCGCAAACGAGCCGATGGCGTCGCCGATGACGAGGTCACCGTCGAACGCACAGTCTTCAACGAGGACATCCTCGCCCCCCTGACCCCACGTGAACAGGACGTGGGTCGAGCCGACACCCGCAGGGGCCATGCTCACGTCGTCGAGTTGGAAGTCGAGCCCGTGGAGTTCGAGCCCGTCGGTCCTGTTCGCGTTTCCAGCGTAGGTCAGCCCGAAGTGGACGGTTGCGCCATGAAGACTGTCCGACCACACGCGGTGCGGCCCAACCACGGTGACGGGCCCGGTCCAAGTGTAGTCGCCATCCGCTACGACGATGTCGTGGGCGTTCGGGAGCGCGAGCTCGGCGACCAGGTCGGCCGAGCTGGACACCGTCGTTGCTCCGGTGGGGAGTGTGTACGCCGAAGGGCCAGCGGGGGGTTCCGGCGGCTTGACGCCAGAGAGCCCGGGAGGGACGTAGGCATCGAGGAGAACGGGTTCATGAACGCCGCCAGGCTGTTCCCGAAGAAGCCTCACCTCGATGTCCTGAAGAGCACCAAATCGCCGGTACGCCTCTGCGAACGAGCCGAAGTCGTAGAGCTCAACGCCGTTGGAGCTCGGCTTGCCTGATTCATTCAACGTGACTGCAGCGTCTCCGTTTTCGAGCCCGAGAAGGGCGACCAGATCAGTCGATGACACGTTCTCAAGGTTGCGAACATTGAAAGTCCCGTCGGGTACGCCATCTGCGTCGGAGTCCGCCGACACCGTTGTCAGCTCGTATCGAGCGTCGTCGCAATCCGTTAGCACCTTCGGTCTCCCGGCGATGAAACGGCCGAGGCCCCCGGAGAACGTGCTCGCCCCGAAGGCCTCTCCTGGGCCGGGTGACACTGCTTGTGTGAAATCAACGTATGCGGACGGTTCGTAGTCGATGCATGCGTAGGAGGCGGCCTGCGTAACAGGTGGGCCCAGGTGGCTGCAATCAGGACTCACGATGTTCACGTCCTCAGGCGCTCGTGTGAGTTCAATCGAATCGACGATCATCGAGCCAACAACTGGGCCAGTCTCACCGAACCGAAGCTCGACGGAACTCGCCTGGCCGGCTTGGAACAGCGAGCCCTCCTCGAGAGCCATGCACGAGATCGGGACACGAATAGTGTAAAGAGATTGAGAAGTGTCGCAGCCCTGAGGCCCTGTTCCAGAATTCTGAGATTCCCCTCCCCAGATGTGGTCCTGGACAACGACGTCGTCAAATGTTGCCCCGACCACGGCGCCGTTTGCATCCGCCAGTCTGAGTCCAAGCGACAGCGGTTCCTCCAGCAGGTTCGGGGTGCAATCCGGCTCATCCGACGTCCAGCCACCGAACACATTGTGAGCTCGAATGCTGAGGTGGGTCGGCGTGAAATCCGGAGGGGGGAAAGACCATTGAATTCCGCCAGCACTCGCGTTCCAGTCGACCCGAAGGGCGTTGTTGAAAGAAGTCGATGTCAGGCTACTCAGCGAATAGAGGTCATATAGGGCGTCTTGCCGGCCAGCAGTTGCGACCAACGACAGAGCGGGGACACCCGCGCCAACATCCGCCACTCCGGGGTAGGAGAGAGTTCCGTCGGTGCCCTCCATCGTGGCGACCGGGTACCGCTCGATCCCAATTCCCCTCTTGTCGCCCATCTGATACGTGGAAAAAACGAGGGGGGGATCCCCTTCGGACCACTGCGAAAAATAGGGCTCTCCTGACCATTTAGTGGGTGAAATGGGGAGCGATATGGAACGGGTGAGT
>CAYGTG010001205.1:0-2839 GCA_964352485.1 uncultured Nannocystaceae bacterium
GGTGAGGTGGGGTCACGCCATGCCGGACAGGCGTGCGGGACGGAACCGGCCGAATGGGCTCGGCGGGTGCACCGGAGGCGATGGACGAGGTGTCCGAGTGTGGAGAGGTAGGCACGTCCGTTGCGTTCGTCACGGTGAGGTCTGGCCCGGGATTGTGGCAGAACGTCGAGAACGCGTCGACAGCCGCGCGAACCCGCGGTTTGGAGCGGCCCGATTCGGAGCGAGAACCCGCGCCAAAGGAGGGTGCGAGGCGGCTGCAGAGCCGCGTACACTGCACAGGACGTGGGTGAGCCGTTCGAGCACTCGACCCTTCGAATCCGGCGCACCCCGGCGCTGGAACCTGTGAGGGAAGCGTCGATCGACGACGCGCAGCTCGTGGTGCTCGTGGGGCACGCCTCGGGGCGTCGATACGTCGTCGGAGCAGAGATCACACTGGGTCGGGGCTCCGGGTCTCCGATCGAGCTGCTGGACGACGGCGTGTCGCGTCACCACGCCCGGGTCCGTCGGACCGACGGCGGCTACTCCATCGAAGACCTCGACAGTCGCAACGGGACGTTCGTCAACGGGGTGCGGATCACCGAGTCGGCGCTGAGCTTCGGTGACAAGATCGCGGTGGGCTCCCGGACCGTGCTGTTGTTCGCCAACCGGGACCGATTCGAGGACCAGCGCATCCAGGCCCAAAAGCTGCAGGCGCTTGGGCAACTCTCGGGGGGAATCGCCCACGACTTCAACAACCTGCTCGGTGTGGTCCTCGCCAACACCACGCACCTGCAGGGACTTCAAAAGCAGGGCCCGATCGCGGAAGAACGACTGCGAGCCTCGCTGGCCGACATCGAAACCGCGTCCCGGCGCGCGGTCGACCTCACCCGGCAGTTGCTCGCCTTTGCACGCAGCGGCCAGCGTCGTCACGAGACGGTGTCTTTGGCCAGCGTCGTCGCCGATGCCGAGCGGTTGCTCAAGCGAACGCTCCATCGCTCCATCGAACTCGAGTCGACGGTCGAAGACGACATCACGGTCGTGGGGGACCCCTCGCAGCTGCTGCAGATCTTGATGAACCTCTGCATCAACGCCGGGGATGCCATGCCCGAGGGCGGAGCGCTGAGCATCGAGGTGCGGCGGGCGTCCCACCCCGAGGTCGACCTCGGCGGAACGGACCTGCTGACGCACGGTGACGTCGCGTCGTTGCGCGTGATCGACGAAGGCATCGGCATGGACGCGGGCGTGCGGGCTCGGGTGTTTGAGCCGTTCTTCACGACCAAGCCGCGAGGCAAAGGCACCGGTCTGGGGCTGGCGACGGTCCATGCCATCGTCCGCGACCACGGCGGGCACATTCGCGTCGAGAGCGAGACGGGAGAGGGGACAATCTTCGAGGTGTTGATGCCCTGCGGGTCGAGCCGGCTCGAGGTGGATCCACGACACACGTCCCGTACCGGAGTCCGCCTGCGCGGTGTCGTGTTGCTCGCCGACGATGAGTCCTTGATCCGGGCCGCAACCCGGCGCGTCTTGCAGCACGCGGGCCTGGAGGTGATCGAAGCCTGCGACGGTGCCCAAGCGGTCGACCTGTACTCCAGCAATGCGGACCGGATTGACCTTGTCATCCTCGACCTCGACATGCCGCATATGGACGGCGAGCAGGCGTTCAAACGGCTCCATGCGTTGGCACCGAGTCTGCCGATCCTGATCAGCTCCGGGTACATCGACGCAGAGCGGGAGCAATCGCTGCGGGAGGCAGGTGTCGACGGGCTCTTGCACAAACCCTATGATTCGGCGGCGCTTCTCAAGGCTGTCTCGGCGGTCCGGGCAGCCGCGGCCAGCACCACCGAAGCTCCCGCAATGCCCGAGAACCCATGAACGCCTGCATCCTGACCGCCGAGGCAAGAGCCGGCGCCGAAGAGAAGGACAAAGGCGGCTGATAGTCGTGCGAATGCTGCTCGGGGCCTTGCTGGGTACCTCGGCGTGCGGGCTGGCCGAGACCGCGCCAGAGTCCGCTGACGTCGCGTCGGAGCCTCGCAACCCTGTCGCGGCGGCATTGGACCCACTTCGCGCCCGCGAACGAACCCTACGCACCCAGTCGCGCGGGGCATGGTCGTCGGTCTCCGGGTCCGACCCGGCCCTCGTGCGAGCGTGGTCGGACGATACGTTCGTGGGGCTGCTTCGCGGGCCGGGGGCCGTCGTTCGCCTCGACCCTCGAGGACAAGAACTCGAGCGGATCGAGGTCGTTCCTGGCGCCATCGGTTGGGATCGAGATGGCGACGCGCTTCATGTCGTCGGTGAGGGGTCCAACGAGATCGTCGTCGTACGAGACGTCGCGGGGCAGTTTGTGGTGGAGCGGCGGACGTCGATCGAGGGCGTCTGGGCCCTCCGTGCCGTGGCCGTGCGGCCGCACGGCGGTTGGTTCGTCGCCGATCGCCACCGAGGACGGATCCTCCGTGTTGCCGCCGAGGGCAGCATCGGCGCGTCGGCTGCGTGCGCGGGAGCGATCGATGTTCAGCTGCATGAATCCTGGCTGATCGCCAACTGCCTGCTCGAGCACGCCGTGCGGGTGTTTGCGCTCGATCCGTCCGAGTCGGGCGAACTGCGAGCGGTGGCCGAAGTTCGACACGATGGGCCCATCTGGGCTTTGGCTCCCAGGACCGTGGATGGGACCTTGGAGCTGGGGCTCGCCGGCGTCGAGGATCGCCCGCTGGATCGAAGCGAGGGGGGATTTGGCTACATCGACTCGTTCGTGTTTCACGTTCGTCTCGAGGGGGGGCGCTTGCGTCGGCTTGCGGAGATCAACGTCGGGGAGCATGGCGTGGTCACGCCCAAGCACCTGGCTTGGCTTGGCGATGCGCTGTGG
>CAYGTG010001206.1:0-1185 GCA_964352485.1 uncultured Nannocystaceae bacterium
CTGCCCGGCCCGGGTCGGGTGCAGGCTCGTCTGCCGGTCTCGTGGGTCGGGGCGCGACTGCTGACCAACCCTCCGGCTGCGTACGCCGCGGCCCTGTGCGACCTGGTCGCGGTGATGGAGGTCGGACGCGAGCTGTTCGAGCGCCACCCCACGCAGGCGCAGGGCGAAGCTCGGCTCCCATTGCTCAGGGGTGCCACCGATGAGGTCGATGTCGCGATGCGGGTGCTTCGTTCCGCCGACGCTCGGCGACACGGCATTGCGGCCCGCACGCTCTCGGAGTGCCGCCGTCTGTCGCAGTCTCTGCGCCGGGTCGTGGACGCGGAGGATGCTCCCGCGCCGCCCCACGCCGAGCTGACGAAGTGGGTGGCTGCTCGGGTCCCCGAGCTCGTGTTCGTGCGCCGCAAGCGAGCCGACCGTCCGAAGAAAGGCGAGAGCCCCGGTCGTGGCGGGGAGCCGTGGGGTAACGGCGAGCTGGAGCTGTTCCTGTATCCATACGAGGTGCCCGAACTCGAGCAGGGTCCGAAACCACCGCAGGCCGGCGTGGTGTTGGAGCGAGAGTGGATCGGCAGCGGGCAGCGAACCCGCGGGGTGGGGCGCCTGTTGATGGCGATGCCGCTCGCGGACCTCGCCCCGCTGGGACTGGGCGAGGCGCAGGTCGGCGCGATCAAGGTCGCGCGGGGCAAGGTCGTGGCCGAGGTCGAGCGAACCTTGGCCGGCGTGACGCTCTCCTGCGAGACGGAGGTCCTGCGCGGCGAGGCGCTGAAGGACGGCTTGGTGCAGCTGGTGCTTCGCGGCTCCCGGCTCAAGGGGCTGTCGAAGCCGCTACTCGATGCGGTGCATGCCTGGGGCGTGCTGGAGCAGGCGGCCAAGCGCGAACGTCTGGCCTTCCCGCCTGCGCCACAGAGCGCGGCAACGTTCCTGCGCGAGAAGCTCGAGACGCTGGGGGTCGAGCGTCTCGGAGACCTCGAGCTGCTCGAGCCTGAGGACATCCTGCCGCGCCTGACCGACATGGCGGTCGAGGCCGGGATGGACCCTCGCGAGGCGGTCTCGCTGCCGCAGGATTTCCCGCGCCGGCTGGAGGTCCACGGGGGTCGCTACCTGTGCACCGTGGAGTTCTCGACCCGGACGGTTGAGCTCGAGCCAATCGAGCGCACGAAGAAGGAACCATCCGCCGCCGTGTTGCCG
>CAYGTG010001206.1:1195-2839 GCA_964352485.1 uncultured Nannocystaceae bacterium
TTGCGGTAGTACGGAAGCCCGGACTCCGGCAAGGCGCACCACTCGCTAGAGCGCCGCGTCGTCCTCGGCCGCCAGCGCCTCTTCGGCCGCCAGCGCCTCTTCGGCCGCCAACCGCTCCTTGGGGTGGCTGATCTCGCCTGCGATCGTCCCGCCACACCGAGGGCACACCGTATCGTCGTCCTTGAAGGTCGTGCCGCACTTCGGCTCGGAGCATCTCGTGTCGGGCAAGAAGCGCCCCACGACCAGGCCGAGCAGACCCAGCCCCGCCGCGGTCATCCCGATCACGCCCATGTCGAGCTCCACGCCGGTGTTCATGCGACCGGCGAGCATGCCCAGCATGGCGACCGGAAGCGCCAGCATCTTCGCGAGCCGAAGCGCCTTGCTCCGCCGCACGCGAAACACCGGCTTGCCCTCGTTCATCCCCGCGACGCCCGTGTCCTCGGGCGGCGGCGGTGCATCGGGCACGGCTTCCTCGCGCTTGGCGAACACCCCAGACGCAAACGGAGCCGTCAGGTCCGCCAAGTCCGGCGACTCGCCCCACTTGTCTTTCGGCGGGATGCCCAGGCGTTCGATGAGGTCGCCCGGCGCCTGGGAGAACAGCCGCAGCGTCTCGTCCAAGAATCCCTTCTGGTTCGACGGCAGCGCCTTTCGAATGCGGCGCCGTTCCTTGACCGAGGTCTCGCGCGCGAACAGCTGAATGCCCAGCGCGAACGAGAGCGCCTTGGGCCCGAGGACCCCCAGCTGCGACTTGGTCCGCTGCAGCCGAAACGTGTCGGTTCGGGTGGCCCCGTGCTTGACCGCCGCCGCGGTCGTCAGCACGCCAAAGCCCAGGTAGACCGCGGTCACGTCGACCAGCCGCTGCTCGAGCACCGCGTTGCCCTGGGTGAGCCCGTGCCAGCGTCGCCAGCCCTCCGCGGCAGCCCGTGCCGCCGAGGGCACCGCCAGGTCCGGATCCCGCAGCGTCGACGCTCGGGCGGCGTAGTGCAGCGTGTTCCCCTGCCGCCGAACGAACCACAGCGGAGCGCCGATGCCCGCCGGCGAGACCTGCCCGCCGACGTCATCGTCCGGGTGCACCACGATCTCGACCTCCGCTTCTTCGAGGTCGGCATACACCAGCATGCGCATGATCAGCCGCTCCATCGACGGGCCGCCGCCGTTCCACGGATCGGGGAAGAACGTCTCGTTGGCCTCGACCATCGGAGCCAGCAAGAAGTGCTCGTGTCCCCGCGCGCGCACCAACGACGCCAGCTGGTCGACCAACCACCGCTGGTCATCCTCTTCGGGGATCAGGAACTTCTCGACGTCCCATGGCTCTTCTTCGGCCATTGCGAATCTCGGTCTATCACGAAGCGCCGCGCGTCTGACCGCCGGGCCGGCCAGGATGCGGCGTCACCGCGGCCTGCCTCCTACAGGGCGCCTGCGCACGCCTCGTCGCCGGGCTGGCACGGGAGCACCAGGAGCAGGTACTCGCCCCCATACACCTCATCGCCGTCGCTCCAGGTGTCGACCACGATGTCCCAGACTCCAGCCGCAAGCTCGCCCTCGATGCGCCGGTCGCCGCGGGCCACACAGCTCTCGCCGTCGCCGTCGGCCTCGAGGATGTGGATATCGACGTCGACCTCGGGGCGGTCGAGCACCATCACC
>CAYGTG010001207.1:0-2838 GCA_964352485.1 uncultured Nannocystaceae bacterium
GGCTACACCGGACCCGAAGCCACGTTTCAAGACAGCCAGGACCCCGAGATGCTCGGGGCCATGCGCTTCAACGAGGCCGAGACCGCCCTGGGAGAACAGCGCTTCCCCGACGCGGTCGCGCTGCTGGAGAGCGCCTACGACAATGGCTTCGATGTCGCCGAGCTCCACGCCATGCTTGCGTACTCCCGTTTCATGGCGGCCGGGCAGGACCTCGAGACCGCCCAGCACGCGTTCGAGCTGCTGGAATACTCCGAGTCGATGGATCCCAGTCTCGACCTGGTCTGGGCGTATCGAGGCTCGCTGCACAACGCCCTGGGCGACACCGATCAAGCCCGCGCGGCCCTCCAACGCGCGCTCGAGCTCAATCCGTACTGCGAGCTGGCGATTCAGCTCATGGACGAGTTGGGCTGACCCCAAGCTAAGCAGCCGCGGCACGCAAAAGGGGCCTCGCCAATCCGGCGGGCCCCTTTTTTTTTTCGAAGGTCGTGGGTTCGCGGCGCGGCCGTGTTACTTGCTGGGCTTACTTGCCGGAGCCGTGCTCATGCCCGCAGCACCTGCTTGGGGCGGCTTGGAGTCGGGAATCTTCGACTGAGGTATTGCCCCCATCTCCTCCATCAAGCGATGCGCACCATCAACGTGGTCCATGACCCAAAGGATGTAGCGAACGTCGACGTGAATGGAACGCGTGACGTCGGGCATGAACACCCAGTCGCTGGCGATCGACTCGTAGTTGCCATCGAATGCGAGACCGATGAGCTCGCCCTTGGCGTTGAGGGTGGCCGACCCCGAGTTCCCGCCCGTGATGTCCAGGTCGGCGAGGAAGTCCAGGGGCACATCACCGAGCGTGGGGTCCACGTACTGGGTCTCCTTGGCCGTCTTCGCGGCCTCGATGACGCGAGGCGGAGCATTGAACGGCTCTTCGCCTGTCTGCTTGGCGAGCATCTGCCCGACCGTGGTGAACGGGTGGTAGACCTCGGCGTCAGGGCTGGTCTTGTAGCCCCGTACCGTACCGAATGACACCCGAAGCGTGCTGTTCGCATCGGGGGCAAGCGGACCCTTGGTGAAGGCCCGCAGGGCGGCGATGTAGCGGGGCCGCAGCGCAGCCATGGTGCCGTCGTACACCTGCTGCCGAGCACGAATGTCGGCGGTGGCGTCCTCGAGCGCCTTGGAGAGCTTGAAGAACGGGTCCTTGCTTCGCTCGAGCTTGGGCTTGGTCGCGGTGCGGAGCCAAGACGAGCGGACCTTCGCATCGCCTAGCTTGGTCTTTCCGTAGAGCTTCTCGAGCGCCTTGTCGGTCGCGGCTTCATCGAGCGGGAACTTGGCCTTCTCGCCCACGATGGCCTTGAGGATCGCGTCGGGGCGGTCCGCTTCTGGCAGCGCGCTGGTGCGCATCAACGCCAGCTTCATCGTGGCGCGGTCGAGGCGAGGGTCGTAGCTCTTGCCCAGCGCGCTGAGGCTCTGCTCCATCGCGACGACGGAGGCCTCCTCGAGCTTCTCGTCGGTTCGCTTCTCGCCCGCACTCCACACCATGCCGGCAACGCCGAGCAGCGTGCTCGCACGAAGCAGCTCGGACGTCGCATCGTCTTTGACGCGCGTCTTGGCACGCTGCGCCGAGACCTTCGACAGCGCATCGAGCACGTCGCCGTACTCGGTCTTTCGCCCCTCGTCTGCCTCGATCCAGGCTTGCAGATCGGACTCGAGCTCCCGCTTGCGATCGAGCAGCCCCCCCGCCCCGAGCCTATCGCGCATGCCCTTGGCGTTGGTCAGCGAGTTGTGAAGACCGCGAAGGCGCGAGGCCGCCTTGATGGCGAGGTCACTGTCGTCTTTCGTCAGCGCCTCGAGCGTGGCGATGTACGCCTCGTTCCGGGCGATGCGCGTGGGGTAGCTGTAGTTGGTCGCGGTCGCGACTTCATCCGCCGTCTTGAGCCGGTAGGTGCGGCCGGGGTACCCGGCGACCATCGCAAAATCGCCCGGGCGCAGCGGCGTGCTCGCGAGCTCGAGATGAGCGACGGGCTTGTAGGGGACGTTGTCCTCGCTATAGGCGGCCGGTTTACCGTCCGGGCCCACGTACGCGCGCAGGAACGAGTAGTCGCCGGTATGTCGAGGCCAACGCCAGTTGTCGATCTCGCCACCGAACACGCCCACTCCGGCGTGGGGGGCGTAGACGACCCGGACGTCCTTGATCTCGAGCTGCTCGATCTCGAAGAACTGTGCGCCTTCGAAGTACGACGCGATCCGGCATCGCGTGTCTTCGCTCTTGGCTTCACACGTCTTGTCGAGTTCCTTGACCCGCTTGTCGAGTTCTTTGAACCGCTCGGTCGGGTCCGTGATCTTCTCAAGGCCTGGGAGGACCTTCTGGGTCACGTCGGTAAACGATGTCGTCACGTAGATGCGCGAGGTCGGGCCCGCGGAGGGTTCGTCCTCGATCGTCTTCGCCAGGAAACCGTCGCGCAGCAGGTTCTTCTCTGGGGTCGAGTTGTGCTGCAGACCACGCGTCACACAGTGGTGGTTGGTGATCACCAGGCCCTGCTCCGAGACGAACGAGGCTGAACAGCCGCCCAAGCTCACCACGGCGTTGAGCGGGAACTGGGTCGGGTCGGCCAGCGCTTCAGGCTCGAATCCCACGCCGAGCTTGCGAAGCGTCTCGGCATGCGCCTCCATCTGAACCGGCATCCACATGCCGCCGGGGTTCTCAAACGCGAACGCGTCCTGTTCCCCCTCGGTGGCGGGGGTCGGGGGTTGCGTGGAGGTGGAGCCGGAGACCGAACACCCTGCGGGGACCAAGGCCAGCGCGGTCATCGCGTTGTCGATGAACTGCTTGGCCGCACCGCTGCGCGC
>CAYGTG010001208.1:0-2834 GCA_964352485.1 uncultured Nannocystaceae bacterium
GTCGTCGATGGGGAGCGGGCCTCCCAGGGGAGGGTCAGCGTCGGGGTCAGAGAGGGACTCGGGTGCGGGTCCCTCGCGGAAGGTCGGGGTCGCTCCGCTCTCGATCGCATCGAGCTGCTGGGCGAGCGCGCTGACGACGCCCTGGCTTTCTTCGGCGAACTCCTCTGTGACGCCCGAGGGCGACGTGGCGGTCCCGGATGCGGCCCCGGTGCCAGCCTCGAGCGGAACCATGCTCGCCCCAAAGGCTGGTTTCGGCGCGGAGTCCTCGGGGATGCCCGGGACCAAGACACTGTCGTCCTCGGCGTCGGCCTGCAGGCGCGGGAACGGCTCCGGATAGGTTGGCGGCGGGGGCAGGTCCTCGGACGCCTCGTCGACCGGTTCCTGTGAGGTCCTCTTGACCGGAGCAGGGGTCGGCAGGCCAGGCGCACGAGGCGGCGCGTCCCAACGCTCGAGCGACAGCCCCGCGGCCAACGGCTCGGCGCCAAGCCCCCGGGTCTCTTCGGGCGGCGCCAGGAGTCCCTCGAAGAAAAACTGGCTGATCGCTCCCAGGGCATCGAGGTCGTCGATCCCGGAGTCGTCGACGACCTCGAGGATATTTCGGCGACCATCGAAGCGTTTCAGCACCTGGGAGTGCTCTCGGCTCAAGTTGTCCCGGCGCTCCGCGTAGGCCGAGGGTTTCACCACGAGGACCGCGTCGAGCGGCGGAAGTTGCTCGAGGAGCCGGCCCCATTCGTCCACCCGACGCATCCCCTCCATGAGGAGAGCTTGCGTGTTCGAGTGGATCTGCTGCCCCCGGTTGATGGCCTTGAAGTCGAGTTCAAACTCGCCGTCACCGAGGCTAAGCAGACGGTACACCGCCGACTCCCCCTGGAGGCGACCCATCTGCGCATCGATGACCGCGCCGTCACGGAACCAGACCGTCGCATCGCCCAGAGCGGTGATGATGCTGATGACGCCGCTCTTGCGCGAGATCTCGATCGTCTGAAGAAGGTCGACCACCGCCATGTCGGCAAGGCGGCCAGTGAACTTCGTCCGCGTCGTATCACGACGTTCCAGGCGCTCGTGCTGCTTGCGCTGGAGCAGCATCGTCACGCGGGTCGTGATCTCCTTAATGTAGATGGGCTTCGTGAGGTAATCCTCGATGCCGAGCTCGAGACCGCGCACCTTGTCCTCGACCGACTTGTCGCTGGTCAAGAAGATGAACGGTATTTGCCGCCAGCGCGGGTGATCCTTCATCGCCGTGCACAGCCCGAACCCGTCGAGTCCGGGAAGGCGTGTATCGGAGATGAGCAGGTCCGGTTCGGCGTGCTCGAGGTATTCGAGCGCTTCCTCGCCCGTGCTCGCGGCAGTAATACTGAAGCCTGCTTTGCGCAGACTGACCTCCAGCACGCGACGATTGCGGGCGTCGCCGTCGACGATGAGGAGGTTTTGGCGAGCCATGGTTCGGCGTCCGGGGGCGTGCAGACGGCTCAGCGAGCTCCGACGCGCGGTGTCGCACCATAGCAACCGGTCGTCCACGCCAGCAAGTCAGCAGCAACTCTCGAGGTTCCTTCCCAGGCCGTTGCTATGCTGCGCTCCTGAACGAACCCGACCATCGGATACTCAGCCCGCAGCGCCTCCCATGGGCGGTGATCCTCGCGATCTGCAGCCTGGTGTTTCTCGGCTCGGCGGGGCTCTGCGCGGGAGAAAGCGAATCTCCGTGGTGGGAGATGGCATGGGGCATGAATTGCCCTGTGGCGCTGCGGACGGTGGGCGCGGTGGAACTGGCTCGGCTCTGGGAACGAGGAGGGTGGTGGCGGGTGGTCTCGACCGGTGTTGTGCACGGGTCTGCACTTCACCTGACACTGAACATGTGGTCACTGTGGAGTCTTGGACCGTGGGCAAGTCGAGCATGGGGAAGCCGCCGGGCCTTGTTGTGCTTCGGCGTATCGAGCGTGGGGGGTGTCCTGGCATCGGTCGCGTGGGCGGAGGCCCCTGTGGTGGTCGGGGCGTCGGCCGGGATCTTTGGGCTGGCCGGCGGTCTATGGATCTCGAGAGGGTGGGGTGACGAGGCCTGCAAAGCTCGCGTCGAGCTCATCTCGACGAAGGCACTGGGCATCACACTCGCCGTGATGATCGCGCTCGGGTTTTTGGTCCCGATGATCGCACAGGCAGGGCACCTGGGCGGCCTGGCGTTGGGGCTTGCCATCGGGTCCGCGTTTGGTGGGGTGGGGCGCTCGCGTCTTGCATACGCGGCGGCAGGCTCCCTCGCAGTCCTCCTACTGGTCTCGTTCGGGGTGGCAGCCCGGGCACCAACCTGGCGGGCCAACTATCATGCCTTTCGCGGCTTCCTGTTGCTCGACGAAGGCGCATCCACAGAGGCCGTCGCATCGCTCCGGCTGGCGCTTCAGCTGGAGGGCGGGTCCTCTGAACTGCACAACGGGGTGGCCTACGCCCTGGCCCAGGCGGGGGTCGAGTTGGACGAGGCTGAGAGGCTGGTCGACCTTGCACTCGCGGCTGACTCGGAGAACGCGGACTACCTCGACACCAAGGGTTGGGTTCTTTGCAAGCGCGGCCAGGTCGAAGAGGGACTTGGCTGGATCCGGCGGGCGTCGGTGGCGTCCGGCGGTGCGGTGACTGAGATTGAGGAACACATCGCTGGCTGCGATGCGGCGGCGGCGCTCGAGTGAGCCTTTATTGTGGCGGTCGGGTCTTGTCGAGCGTTTCACGTGAAACGCTCGAACGCTCGGGGGCGGAGTGAACAAGGAACCCAGTGGCCCGCGCCTGAAGCGATGTTGTCGCTCTGGGACCCGTTTGGTTCGGCTTCCCTGTGCGCCGCGCTAGACTAAGAGGGG
>CAYGTG010001209.1:0-2831 GCA_964352485.1 uncultured Nannocystaceae bacterium
CCTGCCGCGGAGGCGAAAGCCAAGGAGGCAGATGAAAAACAGAAGCGCGTCGAGGCGAACCGGCTCAAGCGTGAAGCCGAGGCCAAGGCCAAAGAAGACGAGGCCGCCAAGCGCCAGGCGGCCATCGATGCGCTGCTCGTGCTCCCAGAGCAGATGCCCAAGAAGCTGGACAAGGCCTGCAAGGCGGCCAGCGAGGCGCAAGACGCGTTCATGCTGCGCCACTACGACGGAGAGGCGGTCGAAAAGTGGAACGCCGCCAAGAGCTCTCAGCTTCAGATGGCGGTCGCGACGTGCACCAAGATGGGCAGCATCGAGTCGGCCGCCTGCCAAGCGAACGCGCTGGACACCGCTCCGGCGGAACTCAAGAAGGCGCTGCCCGACCTGCTGCGCGGCTGCATGGAGAAGTTCGGCAAGCCGGCTGAGGGCGGCGCGCCTCCGAAGTGAGTCGATGAGCTCGATCGGCAGCATCTACGACGACGCTCCCGCTGGCGAGGACCGAGGGCCCGACTTGCGCGCGACCGTGAAGGTTCCGCGATCGGGCTTGGGCGCGGCGGACGGGGTGTGCGTGCCGCTGCCGCCGACGCTCCCGTGCGACGACGCCGAGGTCGAACGCACGCCCCAGCCCGGGGAGTCGCTGGACGCGATCACGCTTCGATTGCCCGAGGACTTCCCCGACGGCGCGACGCTTCGTTTGCGTGGTGCCGGAGGCCGAGGGGGGAAGGGCAGCGGCGACCTGTTTCTGCGGGTCGAGATCTCGCCGGACGCCATCGTCTTGGCGCCGCCGCGTGAACTCGCGATGAACGAAGGCTCCTCGACACCGGTGTTGGTAATTCTCGCCATCGCTGCAGTCATCGCCATGCTCTACGTCCTGCTTGGCTGAAGTCTGTGCCGAAGCTCGAAGCATCCTCGGTGGTGGCGCGGACGGTGGATGCCGCGGTCGCGGTCGGGCTCGCGCTCGTTCCGGGAATCACGGCCGCGCAGTTCCAAGGCTTGACCTGGCTGGACGAGCGCTCGGCCATCCTGCGCCTTGCCGCGGCGGGAGCGCTGCTCGTGGGGTTCGTGTATGCGCTGATGCTGCGTCGTGCCTCCGACCGCGGCGCGGCCCTGCGCCGGGCCAACGTGCGGGCCTTGCCGCTGCTGGGTCTGCCGCTGCTGGGCCTCTTGCTGGACCCCGAAGTCGCAACGACCCGCGGCGGTTTGGTGCTTGCGGCGGTGGTGGCTTGGGCCGTGATGGTCGGAGCCTCGAGGCTGCATGGCCGTGCTCCGCTGCCGCGACGTCCCCACCGAGCGGAGCTGCTGGGGGTGTTGGCGGCGGCGCTGATCGTGGGGGTGTGGCTCGCGCGCCTGGCTCTGGTTCGCCATGCGTCGATGCAAACGAACACCTACGACTTCGGTCTGTTCGTCAACGCGATCTGGAACACCTCCCAAGGCCATCCGTTCGCGTGCTCACTCGTGCCGAGCGGGTCGGTGCTCGACGAGCACGTTTCACTCGCCCTGCTGCCGTTTGCGGGGCTGATGAAGGCTGGCCTGCCGCCCCGCGGCTTCCTGGTCCTCCAGGCGATTTGGATCTGCCTGGGCGCGGTGCCGCTGTACCGACTCGCGCGACGTCATCTCGGTGCGGCGGGCGGGCGGGTGTTCGCGCTGGCCTACCTGCTTCATCCCTCGGTGCACGTCAACGCGCTGTGGGACTTCCATCCGATGAGCTTCGCGGCGCCCCTGCTGATTGCGTTGGTGCTCTACGGTGAGCGCCGCCGGCTCCACGCCGCGTTCGTGGCGAGCGCTGTGGGGCTGCTGATGCTTCGTGAAGAGTTCGCTTTCGTGCTGGTCGCGTTTTCGATGACACTCGCCTTGCGCGGGCAGACTCGTCGCGCGATGGGCCTGGCCGCCAGTGCCCTCGCGTTTCTCGTGGTGCTCAACCTTTCGATGGGGCAGACCTCGAGCCATCTCGCGCGCTACGCCGACGTGGCGGAGCGCGGGGGAGGGGGCATCGCCGGATTGATGCTCGCCACGTTGTTCGAGCCAGCCTTCGTGCTGGGCTATGCACTGAGCTACGCCAAGGTCGTCTACGTCGGCATGCAGGCTGGCGGCGTGTTGGGGATGGCGGCCCTGGTGCGTCGCGCCTGGCCGATGCTTGCGCTCGCGATTGCGTTCTCGATGCTGTCGAGCAGTCGCGCGGTCTACAACCCGTTCTTCCACTACACGACGATGCTCTACCCGCTTGCGTTGGCATGGGCCCCGCAGGGGCTGTCGCGACTTGCGGCGCTCCCGTGGAGTTCGATGCCCCTTGCGGCGCGCCGGCGGGCGTTGATCTCCGCGGTGGGGATGGCATCGGTGGGGATGTCGCTGACCTACGGCGGACTCCACGATAACGAAGTGTTCCGGGCTGGATTCCGGCCTCCGCGGCGAGAGATCTCCGAACGGGCGCTCGAGCGCCTCGAGTGGTTGGAGTCTCAGCTCGCGGCCATCCCTGCCGACGTGCCGATCGCCGTCACGGGTCGGGTCGGGCCGCACGCCGCCACCCGAGCCCAGGTGTACGCGTACCCCACCGAGCACGAGGTGGACGTGCTCGTCGTGTTTCAAGGCGACCTCCGCAATGAACACAAGTCCGGGCTGCGCGGCGCAGTGGCCCGAGGCGAATGGTCCGTGGCCGGGTCCTCAGGATCGCTGGTCCTGTACCGGCGTGCCTCTCCCTGATTCCGGACAGACCTCCGGACAGACCTCCGGACAGAGGGGGGAGTTCTCGCTGGGGATCGGCGCCTTTCGAGCAATCCGGCGGCGGGTTGCCCCGGATCTCGCACGGGGTATCATCCCGCACCGAGCCGCCGTGACTC
>CAYGTG010001210.1:0-2826 GCA_964352485.1 uncultured Nannocystaceae bacterium
GAGCCAAGCCCGGAGCCAAGCCCGGAGGTGGGTGTTCCAGCCCAGCGCTGCATGAGCGACGAATCGCCAAGCACCGAGGGGGCTCCGAGCCCGAGCGAGGACACAGGAGCGGGCCCGGCCCCCATCTCCGAGAGCGAATCCATGCGGCGTCGGCTCACGATGTTCGTGCAGCCACGCACCAACATGGAGAGCGCCAAGGGCCGCCGAACGGTGCTCTATGTCGGAACCAGTCCGCGGGAGTGCGCGAACCTCCAGGAGTTGCTCAACGATGCCGTCGACCCTGGGTTCGGGGTCGAGCACGCACTCGACGAGGCGATCGCGGTCGAGATGCTGAACCGCCCCGACAAAGCGTTCCAGGTCGTCGTCGTCGAACTCGACCGAGACCGACAGATGTGGACCCGACTGGTCCGCGACCGTCGCCTCCCAAGCATTCCTCTGATCGTCGTCGACCACCGGGGCACACCGCAGGAGCGCTCGCTGCGTCGCTCCCAGCTGCTCAAAGAGGGCGCCGCCGGGTACGTCCGCCGCAGTGAACTCTCCGGCGCCATGCTTGAAGCGCTGGTGTTCGCCGCGCTGGAACGCGCGCAGATGCGCCAAGCGCTGAGCGAGGTTCAAGAGCGTTTCGCCCTGGCGGTCCGCGGAGCGAACGACGGCGTCTGGGAATGGATTCTTGAGACCGGTGAGATGCACTTCAGCCGTCGCTGGCGGGAGCTGCTCGGGTACGGCGTGGACGACCTTTCCAACTCCGTCAACGAGTGGTTCGACCGGGTCCACCCCGAGGATGTCGCGGCCCTCAAGGAGGACATTGACGCCCACCTCAACGGGGACAGCCCGTATCACGAGACCGAGCACCGTATCCGGGCGAGCGACGGTACCTACCGCTGGGTCATCTCGCGGGCGGTCGCGCAGCGGCAAAACGGACGTCCGGTTCGGATGGCCGGATCGATCACCGACACCTCGGACTACCGACTTCGCGAAGAGAAGATCCGCGAGGAGTCGCGGCAAGATGCTCTCACGGGGCTTCCGCGCAGAGAGCCGTTCATGGAGCAGCTCGCTCGCGCGGTTCGGCTGGCAGATGCCGACGAGACGTACTGTTTCACGGCGCTGATGGTCGACGTGGACCGGTTCCGCTGGCTCGCGGATTCGATCGGGCACCAAGCAGCAGACGGCATGCTTGCGATTCTCTCTCGGCGGCTCGTCGCATGCGTCCGGCCCGGCGATACCGTTTCCCGCTTCGGTGGCGACAAGTTCGCGGTGCTCTTGGACAACTTGCGCGACGTCGACACGGCGACCGACATCGCCAACCGGATTCGACTGTCGGTGCACGAGCCCTTCGATGTCGAAGGACAGACGGTCTACACCACGGTTTCGATCGGTCTGACGACCTCCGACCGCGCCTACGCAGATGTCGACGAGGTCATCAGCGATGTTGCCGCAGCCGCAAACAAGGCTAAGGAGCGCGGACAGGATCGCCACGAGGTGTTCGACACCAAGATGCGCATCGACGCCCTCACGACGCTGCGCCTTGAAGTGGCGTTGCGGCAGGCGGTCGAGCGTGACGAGTTCGAACTCCACTACCAGCCGATCGTCGATCTCGAATCCGGCGCTCTGATGGGCTTCGAGGCGCTCACGCGCTGGCGTCATCCGCGACGCGGGATCGTGTCGCCGGCCGAGTTCATTCCGGTGGCCGAGCAGACGGGGCTCATCATTCCGATCGGACGCTGGGCGATTCGAGTCGCACTCGAGCAACTCGGCCGCTGGCAGAACACGCTCCCCAGCAGCAACGGCGGAAAGCCGCTCTCGATGAGCGTCAACCTCTCCGGTCGCCAGATTGCCGACCCGCGGTTGCTCGACGAGATCCGCACCGCGATGACCGACAACAACATCGCGGAAGACACGTTCCGCCTCGAGCTCACCGAGTCTGTCCTCATGGACAACTCCGAGGCGGTGGCTCGGACCCTGGCTTCACTGCGGTCCAACGGGGTTCGGATCTGGGTGGACGACTTTGGCACCGGCTACTCGTCGTTGAGCTACCTGCATCGCTTCCAGTTCGACGGCCTGAAAATCGACAAGAGCTTCGTCGACGCGCTGGATGGGTCGTCTCAAGGAGCCGCGATGATTCGCACCATCCTCAGCCTGGCTTCGAACCTCGGCGTCGAGGTGATCGCTGAAGGGATCGAGTACACGGTCCAAGCCGACCAGCTTCTCGAGCTTGGATGCGTTCGGGGCCAGGGCTACCTGTTCAGCCGCCCGATCGCTGCGGCCAAGGTTCAGGGATATGTGTCCGGCAGCTCGGCGGGACCGCCCGTCGCCTCGTAGATCGTCCGCTCGAGGGCACCAAACACCCAACCAACGAACAACGCCCGCGCAATCGCAGGGGCGCTTCGTTTCAGCGTGCGGGGGATGCCGCGCCTGGTCGGCTACATCGTGAACGGATACGTCGTACCCATCTGACCGCTCTTGAAACGTCGGAAGCTGGCGGACTTGACCGCATCCTCGACGCACTTGCCCAGCGGAGTCCCGCCGTGAGGCGCGTCCGCTGAAGCGGAGAGGACCTTGCCCGAGTCACCCTCGATCGAGAGCTTTACGCGGACCTTGGTGCCAGCGGCGGCTCCGTGTTTCGAGCCACATGCCTTGGCCTTGCCCTTGATGGGGTTGATTCCGGCTCGGACGTCGTTGGTGGAGAGCTTGCTCGGAAGCGTCTTGTCGAGATCTTTCTTGTCCAGCTGTGCCCGGCGAGCCTCGGCGCAGCCAGGCTTGTCGGGGTTGAGCAGGCAGTCGCTGGAAAACTTTCCGTCGGTCTTGCCGCCCGCAGCGGGTTTGGGC
>CAYGTG010001211.1:0-2824 GCA_964352485.1 uncultured Nannocystaceae bacterium
CCTCCGAGGAGTACCCGAGTCGCTCCGAGACCTCGGAAATGGTCAGCGCGTCAGCGCGGAGCCAGCGAGTGGCCAGTTCCATCCGACGCTGCGACAAGAACTGCACCGGAGGCGTCCCGATACGCTCGGCGAACTCCTTGGCGAAGCTCGCCCGTGACATGCCCGCTTCGGCTGCGAGCTCCCCCAGCGTCCAGGCTCGCTCGGCATCCGTATGAATCAGCGCGAGCGCTCGACCCAAGCCGTCGTGATGGAGCGCTCCCAACCAGCCGCCATGGGAGTCGGCCTCGTCGACCCAGCTGCGGATCGCGGCGATCACCAGAACATCGACCAGGCGATTGACGACGGTCTCAGACCCCGGGCGTGCCACCGCGACCTCGTCCACGAGGCTTGCGACGACTCGTGCAATCTGCGTTTCATGTCCGGTCTCGGCGCGCCGCACGAGGATCGTTGTGGGCAGCTCGGACACCACGGGATGTGGCTTGAACGCGAAGCTGCCGGAGATCATGACCGAACGCGCTCCGCCACCCCCATAGCTCAAGTTCCAACCCAGCGCCGATACCTCCTCGCTCGGCAGTGAAGACACGACCTCCACATTGCTGTCGATGGCATCGAGGAGGTCGTGCTCCACCCCATGCGGGACGAGTACGAAGTCTTCTTTTTCCATCGCCTCCGCGGCGTCACCGACCCGGATGAGGCATGACCCCTCGGCGACAAAGTGAAACAGCGCGCGACCACAGTTCGGGACCCGCAGTCCCCACGGCGCAGTCAGGGTGCTGCTGAGGGACCGACTCCGCGTCAGCCGCAAGTCGGAAAAGACATCCAAGATCGGATCTGATGTTGATGAATATCCCATCGGGCAGTTCGATCAGGCAGACGAACTGGTAAGGAACATGGACGATTCGTGATTGATCGTCTAGACCCTCGAGTCTAGTTTGCTGGCATGACCGGCCAGCGAAGGGGTACGGAGATGTCGAAGATCATTGCTGTTGTCGGAGCCACCGGGGCCCAGGGCGGCAGTGTCGTCGACGCGCTCCTCGCTCGTGGCGCCTTCCGAGTCCGAGCGCTGACCCGCCGCCCGGAGGCCGGCAAGGCCGTGGCCCTCGAAGACCGTGGCTGCGAAGTCGCCCACGCCGACCTTGATGATGCCGCCTCGCTACAGCGCGCGTTCGAAGGTTGCCACGGAGCGTTCATCGTCACGAACGCTTGGGAGCCCGGCGCGCAGGTTGACGAGTTCGAGCAGGGCAAGCGCGCGGTCGAGGCCGCACGGGCAGCCGGCGTCGAGCACCTGGTCTGGTCCACACTCCCGAACTGTCATGAGATCTCGGGTGGCAAGTACCCCGTCCCCCATTTCACCGAAAAAGCTCGCGTCGACGCCTTCGTGAAGGAAGCCGGATTCCCCGCGTACACGTTCGTGGAGGCGCCCATGTACTTCCAGAACCTCGTCAGCCCCGCGATGTCACCGCAGCCGCAGCCGGACGGAAGCCTGGGCTGGACGTTCCCGATGTCCGTCGATGCCCGGTGCATACACAACGGCGACATCGCGGAGCTGGGCGTGCTCGTCGCTCGCGTCTTTGAACACCCCGACGAGGCCGGCGGTGGACAGTACCTGTCGGTGAGTCCAGGCGCGGTCAGCTGGGCAGAGATCGTGGCGACCCTCAACGCTCGAGGGCACAACGTCTCGTACCGCCAGATGAGCCGGGAGGAGTTCGATGCCCTTCCGTTCCCAATGGCCAAAGAGACGCGAGAGATGATGGAGTTCTGGGAGGCGTACACGTACTTCGGGCCCGACGCGGAGGCGAAGATCCGCAGAGCCAAGGAACTCGTGCCGGAGGGGTTCACCTCCTTCGCGGATTGGGCACGTCGCAATATGCGTCCTGCCCCCGCATCCGCGGCGATGACCGAGACCGTCATCGACCGCCACATCGCTGCGGTGCAGTCGTTGGACGAGCAGGCGCTCGAAGCGGGGTTGGCCGAGGACGCGGTGCTCATCACCCCTGAGGGCTACGTGAGCGGACGCGGCCGCGTTGCCGCAGTATTGTCGAGAGCGCGCCAGCATTCGAAAGACGAACACCATGGAGCGGCACGAGAGGTCTACCGCAGCGTTCACGAGGGCGTCGGATTCGTCATATCCGAAGCCGAGCCCACCGTACGTATGGCGGTGAATGTATGGACGGTCGAAGGGGGAAGGATCACCAGCCAGACCTCCACCGTCTACCCACCGCACCCGTTCATGGACTCTGTTCTCCGAGCGCACGGGGTGTCGAAGGGCGATCTCCACGACGCGCGGACGGCCAACACGAAGGCCGTGGTCGACCGGCACCTCTCCACGTTCGGTGACCTCGACGCGTATCTCGAAAACAAGGCCGAGGACATCCTCTTCATGACGCCGGTGGGAGTCCTGCGCGGCCGGCAGCAGCTGCGCCGAGCGCTAACCTCCAGCGCCAGCCTCGCCCCCGAAGGCTACGGCGCAGCCGTTGAGACAATCTACCGAACACACGTCGGGAACGTCGGCTATCTCGTCTACACGGCGGAGCCCTTTGTCTCGTTGGGCATGGACACTTGGATTGTCGAGGGCGACGAGATCGTCGCCTGGGCTTACGCGTCCCACCCCGTGCTCCCCAACTTGCGGCAGTGGGTCGACTCAGCGAAGACGACATGAGCCCGAGTGCGTCCGTCGGGTCCAAGCGACCCTGCGCCAGCGCGCGAGGGTGTGCGTTTAAGCGACATGAAGTGGGAAAAAGCGGGGAAGGAGGAGTACGGCGGGCGAGCAGAGAGGGCGGCAGGAGGGCCGGGGAGCAGCAGCGGGGTGTAGAGCGAAGCTGAG
>CAYGTG010001212.1:0-2823 GCA_964352485.1 uncultured Nannocystaceae bacterium
GCGGAGCACTGCTGGTCCGAGATCCATGGTGGCCAACCTTGATCACATTGCTTTTTATGAGATTGTCAAAATTGGCAGCGATAAAACCTTCTGCTTCCCGTTCTGCATCACCGAGAAAAAGAAACGACGAGGCGCCATATTGAATCTGAATTACAAGCGATCCCTCGTTGAGATTCTTGTTGGATTGTAATGAATGTGATGGGCTCAACACTCGGATACGCACAGATGAATCAAGCAACAGGGTGTCTCCCGCTACCCGGGATTGAATCGGAAGATCAAGACTGTCTGCAAGGGATTGGATGTGCGCAAACAATTCACTACTGTGGAAAACACCGTTGAAAACAAGGCGATCAACTGGCATTGTTTTCAACAATGTCGATAACCCGCCCAAATGATCTGCGTGTGGATGGGTGATCACGATCGTATCGAGTTTTTTGACTTTTGCCTGCTGAAGAAAGGGAGCGATGATCCGGGATCCCGCATCCGTTTCTCGATGCCGGGGGCCGGCATCAATCAGAAGGGTTTTGTTATTGGGCATATGAATCAAGGCGGCATCGCCATGGCCAACATCGAAAAACAGAACTGAAAGACGGGGGGTATATGTATGGTTCGCGATACGCCACCAGAGTAAACTTACAGGAAGCATGAGCACCACCAGGCTTGCCCGCCATCGCCTGGTGAGGATGCGTCCATTCAAAATGATGACCAGCAAAAAGAGCCAGTAGAACAAGGGCCAAAGATCACCCGCTTCAGTCCTTGTAGAGAGTCCGCCAAGGTTAAGCGAGCCTTGTCGGGCTGTAAAAACAAGTAAGTCGGCAAAAAAATCAGCAGTTGCTCCCATTGTCGAAGCAAGCGGGGCACTGAAATAGGCCAGGAGCAACATCATCATACCAGCGCTCAGCGTGGCTGCAGTAAGTGGAAGTGCCGGGAGGTTGAGTATCAAGCCGGCAAAGGACACTGTGCCAAAATGTTCAATCAGTACAGGAAAGGTACCGATCATGGCCGATATGGATACACACATCGCATCAAGCAAAGAACGTAACCTTGCCGGAACAGGGTTGTTTGGGTACATCATTTTTAAGCGAGGCGTAATAACAAGAATACCTGTGACAGCCGAAAAAGAAAGCTGGAACCCAATGTCGAAAAGAAACGATGGCTGAAAAAATAGCAGGAGCAGCCCTGCTGCTGACAGCGACTGAAAAGGAGATGTAGTACGCTGGAAGAGGGTCCCCAGTATCATTAAACTTGCCATAATGACGGCCCTGACAACCGATGCGTGCCCGCCGGTTATCAGGGCATAAGTGCCAAGTATCAGGATGGTTAATACCATTCGGGTCCATTCCATGTAGCGCCAGGAAAAACGAAGGCGAAGCAGAAAGGGACGGAGCAGCCCATACACCACAAGGCCAACGAGGAGCACATGGAGCCCCGAGACTGCGAGGACATGCATCAATCCAGTGTTTCTAAAACTGTCCTTAATTTCATCAGGCAACCCGGATGTATCGCCCAGCATCAACGCATTAAGAATGGAGCGTGATGATTTCGATGGGATGTAGGCATCTATGGATCGCTGAATGAAACGGCGTGCGGGTACAATGAAACGATGAATGAATCCCCCTTCAGTCGGCTTAAGGGGTTGCCAGGATGCTTCATCCAGAATCAGATGAATCTTTTTTAAACGCAGATAGCCCCGATAATCAAAGGCACCCGGGTTACGTTGATCGGGCGGTTCACGCAGGGTCCCCGTTAAGATGATTAAATCTCCGTCCTGTGGCGGTTGCGTATCAAGGGGAAGGTTGACCAGGAGCAATCCCGTTCTAGCGATGAGCCCATCATCCAAATAAATTCTCGATACATTGAGTTGGAACTGGATCGCGTTGGATTTTCTCTCGGGTACGGTCTGTACCTTGCCGGCTAACACGACCGGATAGGGTGGTATGGAAATGCCGGCGACGTGTGTTGGAGGTACATTCACCCAGGTTTGCCATCGATAGCCCCCTGCATTTACAGCAACAATCATTACCAGTAGCCAGGTTGCCAGTTTATTCGGGGTTACCAGCCTGCGTCGAAAGGTATGCAGACAAATGGGTGCGGCAATACATGCAAGAATTGCCAGAGGAAGGAATAAAAAAGTCTTTGCCTGGCCGGCCACCAAAATGCCAAATGCAAAACCACAGGCAATGCCTGATAAGGGAAAGCCATAGCGATGACGTGGCCGGGGGGGCATCGGTATTGTTTTGCGATCAGGTTTGTAGTGAAAACGCCTTCAAAAGCTGAGCGTCGAATTCAGTATATTGAAAGGCAAAGGTGAGGCTGATGCTATAAAGACAATTTGTTTTCAGACGACATACCGCTCTGGATGGAATGTAGTTGTAGCAAGACAACTGAAAACTATAAGAACAAGCAATGAATCCTCCATTGATCGGAGAACCAATACGGTTTTGACGAATAGTAAATCGAACTTCAGTTTTAGGCCTCCACCTCCCGGATTCATGTTCTTCTTGGCCTTATTGTCCATTAGAGTATGACCATGAAATGTTTCTTTGACGATAATGTCACGCGGTATGAGCAGTCGTAGAATTGTGCGAGAGCGTGTCATGCAAGCGCTTTATGCGCATAAGCTGGCAGGCGGAGACCCACAACATGTTATCAATACTATTCTCAAGCCAGATCTTGCGGAGAACGAAGCCAATCTGGCTTTTGCGAAAAAGCTATTTCTGAAGTCGCTGGATTATTTCGATGTTGCAGACGACATTATTGCCAATCATGCAAAAAATTGGGACGTTGCCCGCATTGCATTGATTGATCGGTTGCTATTGGTAA
>CAYGTG010001213.1:0-2822 GCA_964352485.1 uncultured Nannocystaceae bacterium
GGGGACGTCTGGTCCGGGTGCGCGTGCTCGGCCATGACCCCGGGCATCGTCAACAGACCCGCGCGCTCTCCCTCGGGAAGCTCGATCGGCTCGCCGGACACTCGGCCGGCCGGAGGGGTCACGCCGTACACTGCGTGCAGGCGGGGGTCGTCGGTCAGCGTGATGTTGGCGGTGAGGAGGGTGGACAGCCGACCGTCCCCCTCGTTGAGGACCCAATCCGCAAACAGGGCCACGTCTTCCTTCATGGACGCCGCGAGCGTGCTGTCGTAGCCGGGGAACATCTCAGGGTCCTTCTCGGCGTGCTCGAGCTCGTCGACCCCGAGCCACTGCTGGTGGAAGGAGGCGATGGTGTCTCGCGCCTTGGGACTTGCGAGCATGCGGTTGACCTGCGCGCGGACGCCATCCGCGTCGTCGAGGGCACCTGCGCTTGCCGCGTCGAACAGGGCGTCGTCGGGCATCGTGTCCCACAGGAAGTACGACAGCCGAGAGGCGAGCTCGTACCCGTCGAGGGCGACCAGGTCATCACCGGCGGCGTCGGCCTGCCCGAACTCCACGTGGTACAGGAAGAACGGGGACTGAAGGACGGCAGCGATGGCGACGCGAAGGCCATTTTGAAGGCCGGCGTCGGGGCCGGCGTCGGCTTCCTTGCCGGACAGATACACCGAGACAACCCGATCGAGCTCACCAGGCTCGAGCGGGCGTCGGTACGCGTGCATCGTGAAGTCGGCCAGGAACTGCTGTGCACAGGCGTCGCCTTCGGCGGCGTCACACGGCAAGAGTTGGGCGAGATCGGCCGTTGCGTCGATGGCCACCGCTTCGGCAGCGGTCATGTACTGCTCGACCTGCAGTTCCACGACGGCGGCGTTTCCGTTGCTCTTGAACGCGCCGATGCGCTCGTCGGGTGAAAAGTCCGCGGTGTATCCGCCGTCGAGCCCGAGCAGGTCGCGGACCGTGTGGTCGTACTGCTCCGCCGTGAGCCGGCGCAAAGACGTGGGCCCCACGTCCGCATCCATGCACAGCGAGGCGGGATCGTCCGGATCGACGTCGTCGTCGTTGTCCGAGTCCCCAGTGTCCTCACCCTCCGGATCTCCGCCGGTCAACCCGCCGGCGCCACTTCCAAGACCGTTCGCGTCGGCCTCAAAGCCCGAATAGCAGGCGGTGAGTCCCCAAAGACTCGCCGCAGCTCCAAGCATCATGAAACGTATCGTCATCGCGTCTCCCCTCAACAAGATGCCGTGTCCCTCGGAAAATAGGGCAGGAATCCCCGAGGAAACCGCGATCAGGCTCGGACTGTACGCCCACCACCTCACATTTCGTCGAACCCCTTGGCGCGGATGAAATTGGTGTGAGCCGAACCCACGCAGGCGCAGACCGGCTCGCCCCTACTGCTGAACCTGCGATCGGATCCGCTCTGCAAGTGAGGCACCTACACCTCGCACCGCGCTGAGTTCTTCGACCGTCGCTTCGCGGATGGCCGCGATGGATCCGAAGTGTTGGATGAGCGCGCGCTTGAGGCTGGGACCCACGCCGTTGATGTCGTCGAGGACGCTGCGGACAGCACGCTTGGAGCGTCGTTTTCGGTGGTGCGTGATTGCGAAGCGGTGCGCCTCGTCGCGGACCCGCTCCATCAAGTACAGCTCCGAGCTTCCGGCCCGCAGCGCGATCGCATCTTTGATTTCGGGCACGAACACCCGCTCTGGGCGAACCCGAAACGCCCGCTTGCCATCCTCATCCACCGCCCAGTCCCGATAGGCTGCACCGGGCGAGCTGCTCTCGCGCTTCTTGCTCGCCCGCAGGCGCTCCAGGCCGTCCTTGGTCATCGAGATCGTGTCCTTGCGCTCCTTGGCCAGAGACACCACATCGACGCCCTCGGTGCCGGTGGGCACGCCCATGTCTTGCATCACCGTAATCACTTGCCGGAGCTGCCCTTTGCCGCCATCGATGACGATGAGATCCGGAAGGGCCCACGCATCGTCTTCGTCGTCCGCGTTGTCGCGCTTGCGCATGGCCCTCTTGAAACGACGGCCGAGAATCTCGTACATGCTCGCGAAGTCGTCGTTTTGAAAGGCGCCCTGTCGTTTGCCCTCGCCGTCGCCCATGAGGCCGCGAATCTTGAACGAGCGGTATCGCGACTTGTCGGGAACTCCGTCGACGAAGACGACCATCGAGGCCACGGTGTCGCTGCCCTGGATGTGACTGACGTCGTAGCACTCGATGACGCGCGGCAGCTTGGAGAGCCCGAGCCGTTTGTGTAGCCGGGTGAGGGCGGCCTCGTGGTCGTCCCGCTTGTTGCGCCGGGTGGAGAAGTTCGACGAAGCGTTCTTGTTGGCCAGGGCGATCAGCTTGCGCCTGTCGCCGCGCTCGGGAACGACGAGCGAGACCTTCTTCCCTTTCTTGTCTCGCAGCCACGCTTCGAGAGGCTCGGCGTCGTCTTCGGCCAGCGCGAAAGGAAGGACGACTTCATCGGGAATGAAGGGCGCGGTGTCGTAGTAGGCCGACAGGAAGTTCGCCATGACCTCCGGGTCGGGGTGCTCGAGACCGCGGTTGGAGAACGCCTGTGAGCCCAGGACCTTGCCTTGGCGAATGTGCATGAGCACGAACTCGACGCTGCCGCCTTCGCGATACATGCCGACCGTATCTTGATCGAGTGAGGCGGTGCCCACGATGCGCTGCCCCTCGGTGGCGGATTCGAGCGCATGGAGCTGGTCCCGCAGTCGAGCGGCGGTCTCGAACTCAAGCGCTTCGGCGGCAGACTCCATGCGATCTCGAAGCCCGACGATCAGTTCGTTGTGTCGACCGGCGAGGAACAGCGAGACGTCTTT
>CAYGTG010001214.1:0-2400 GCA_964352485.1 uncultured Nannocystaceae bacterium
GACTGCATCTGGCGTCGCTGTGGTGAGCGGCGCTTGGTGGAACTCACTCCGCGCTTGGTCGAGCAGATGGTCGAATGAGGGCTTGTCGTCAGTCATCGGTCTTCATCCTCGAACCACGTCTTGAGCAATCGGGCAGCGCGACGGTTTCGGTCACTCAGCGTAGAGACAGCGCAGCCCGAGAGCGTGGCGGCCTCTTCGAGCGAGAGCTGCTGGACGCTCAGCAAGGCGAACGCCTCTCGATCGGTCTCGGGCAGTCGGTCCATCAGCGACAACAGCTGTCGGAAGGCGCTGCGAACCTCGACGTGCGTCTCGGCGTCGGGGCCCTCGGTCACCAGCGGCGGGTTTCCTTTGAGGATCCCAGCGCGCCGCTCGGTCCGGGCTCGCTGCGTGCGGGCCAGGTTCAGAGCGATGCCGCGCAGCCACACGCCCAGCGGCGCCTCCCCGCGGTAGCGATGCAGACGTTCGAGCGCACACACGAACGTGTCGTGGACCAGATCTTCGACGCCCTGGGCCCGCCGCGTGTGTAGCTGAAGGATGCGTTGGACCGACGCATGGTGAGCCGCATAGAGTTCGCGCAAGCCGGCCGGGTCACCCGCGATGCAGCGGCGCGCAAGGGCGAGGTCCGCGGTTTCGGGGGCCATGCAGATCGTTCCCGCGGGCGCGGGGGGTGCCGGGTTGAGTATCGGCATGCCCAAGGGAGTTGCGCCAGGGCTGCGGAATTCCGGGCCGAGCCAAAGAAAATCGCCCCCGTGACGCACGCGTCGCTGGGGACATACACTGGCGGCGGTGCACTCCGCGATTCTCACGATTCTGGCGTTGGCCACGGTCACGGGGTTGCTGTTTGTCCATCTCGAGGCGCGACGCCGCCCCGTGCTGCTGAGCATCGCCGTGCCTCTCGACCTCGTGCTCGCCGTCCTGACCGGGGTGGCGCTCGCGAGCTCGGAGACGTTCGAGAGCTGGATGCAGGAGGACGGGTGGGCCGAGTGGGCGACGGTGCACGCGTTCACCCTGGCTGCGGTCCTGATCGGGCTGCGGTTGTGGCGAGGCCGGACGAAGCCCGATGTGGTGGGGTGGCTCGCAACGCTGGGACTGGCATCCGTGGCGCTGTTTTGCGTGTTCGTGGCGGGAGAGGAGATCTCGTGGGGTCAACGCCTGCTCGCGTTCCAGCCCCCGGAGATCTTCTTGCAGGAGAACTATCAGCAGGAACTCAACGTTCACAACCTGCTCAAGGACAAGCAACTCGCGGGCTTCAAGCTGGACAGTCGATTTCTGGTCGCCATGATCGCGCTGGTCTACGGCGGGCTGCTGCCCGGGCTGCGGAAGCTGGACCGCGCTCGATGGTTTCAGCCGACGCTCGACGCTGTCGCCCCGCCCTGGGAGCTTGCCCCCTACTTCGGTGCCATTGCGTTGGTCGAGTTGTCGTATCCCGCCGACCTGGCCGGAGAGGCTTGCGAGCTGGCGCTGGGGATCCTGTTCCTCACCGCGGCGCTTCAGCGCGTCGAGCTCGGCGGGGCCGGCTGGCGGAAGGGGGTCCTCATCCTCCTGCCGGTGGGGTTGGGACTGCTCTCCCAGCCGCTGGTTTCGGCGCTGGTCTACGGACCTGACGAAGAGCTCGTGGCGCAAACCGAAGCCGAACTCGAGCTGCTCGCCGACGACCTGGTTCGCAAGGGGGTCATGAAGAAGCGGCTGCGCAAGAAAAAGCGCGTCCACAAGCGCATCTTCACGGCGGTCCAGGCCGGCTATTTCGACCCCAGCAACACAAGCGCATATCTCGAGGGGAAGACCACGCCGGCGGTCGCCGATGCACCGGAACCCCGCCGCGACCGCAAGGGGTACTTCCTCGATCCGTGGAACAACCCGTACTGGGTTCTCGTGACGAAAAAAGGTGGTCGAGGTCTGCTGTACTCGTTTGGCCCGAACCGGCGGCGTGACACGCGGCTGCCAAGCAAGAAGGTCCCAGAGGGCTTTGAAGCCTCCGGGGACGACATTATCGTAGGCTTCTCAACCCGAAAGACCCGGCGAGACCGCGACTGAAAAAGGACCCGGCCAGCCTGTAACGGGGCACCGCGATCGGGCACGAGTGTAGGAAGGCCGCGACGAGCCCAGCGCCCTCCACGAAGGACCTGTATCCGTGAATACGAAAACCGCTTCCCTCCGCCAACTCGCCGTATCGTTTGCGGCTGCATCCTTCCTCCTGTTCGGTGGCGCCGCTGCTTGCGACGTCGAGACCGACGACGCCTCCGACCGTGACGGTGAGCTCGCCGGCGACGACGCCGATGAGTGCGGCTGCGACGACTCGGACGACGACTCGGACTCGGCCGACGAGTGCGACTCGGACGACGACTCGGACTCGGACGACGACTCGGATGACGGGGACGCCGATGGCAGCGCCGAGAGCGC
>CAYGTG010001214.1:2410-2821 GCA_964352485.1 uncultured Nannocystaceae bacterium
TGCGAGCCTAGCTGACGCCTGTGAGCGCTTGGCGGCATAGCCGCCTCACGACGGCCCGGATGCACAGGATTCGGGCCGTTGTCCGTTGAGGCGCCTCGCCGGACCTCAGCCTCAAGGCCTTTCTCCGGCGGGCCCCAACGCGGTACCGTGGTCCCCGATGCGTGGGCCGTTGTTCTTGCTGGTTGCCGCCGGATTGGGCTGTTCGTTCGATTCGGGCTCCACGCCCTCAGACTCCGGCAAGCTCGTGGAAACGGAGACCGAGACTCCCGAGGGGACGACGAGCGCGGCCTCGATGCCAGCGTCGATGTCAGCTTCGATGTCAGCCTCGAGCTCGGACGCGATCGAATCCACCGGCATGACCGCGACGACGGCTCCGAAGGCGACGACGAGCGCGGACACCGAAGACGCCGA
>CAYGTG010001215.1:0-2817 GCA_964352485.1 uncultured Nannocystaceae bacterium
GACCAACACCAGCTGCGGAGGATGCTCGCTGTTCGAAGCCGAATCCCGCGGCTACGCAGTCTGTCCCGAGCCGTCATCGTGGACCGAAGCACAGGCCCACTGCGAAACCGGCTTCGGCGGCACCCTGGTCGTCATCGACACTGCCGCCGAGAACACAGAGGTCATCGCCCTCGCCGGCCCGAAACTCCCCGCGCTCTGGGTCGGGCTGTCCGACCTGCGGACCGAAGGCACGTTCGTCTGGGCCGACGGCACACCGCTGGGGTTCACCAACTGGAACGCCGGTGAGCCCAACGATGCCGCCGGCAACGAGGACTGCACGCAGCTCACCGCCGCCACCGGCTACTGGAACGACTTGGACTGCGTCACGCCGCTGCCCTACATCTGCGAAGTGGCGCTGTAGCCACAGCGGTCAACGCTGGCCGCGGCTCAGCTGTCGGTCGCCGGCTTCTTGCCGTCGGTGCAGATATCGCCTTTGTCGGCCTTGAGGATGCCGATCTGCTCCTTGGCCTTGTCCTTGTAGTGCGCCGGCGCCTTGGTCTTCTTCTGGCGCAGCGCGTCGAAGTAGGCGATGGCGTTTTGGCACTGGCCAAGCTTGGCGAAGGCGAGGCCGGAGTAGTACAGCGCGTCGGGGATGACACCGTCCTTCGGACTCTCCTGGATGACCCGGTAGAACTCACCGAGCGCCTGGCGATACTCGCGAGCGCTGAAGAAGGTGAGGCCGATATTGAACCGGACCTCGGCGATCTTGGAGTCGGTGGGGTAGCGCGACTCATAGGTGCGCCAGAGTCGACGCGAGCCCTTGTAGTTCTTCGCCTTGAACTGCTTGTCCGCCTCAGCCCACAGCTCGGTCTTGCTCTCGGGGATGTTGGTGGCCTCGTTGAGCTTCTCTTCGAGCGCCAGCAAACGAACGTCGACGTCGCCCCGAAGCTCGGTCAGCTCCTGCTTGGCCGCCGTCGCCATGAAGTCGGCGTTCTCGGCCGCACCGCGAAGCTCTTGGGTGTCGACCTCGAGGTTGTCCACCCGCACGCCCACGTCGGCCTGATTGCGGCGGAGCACGTCGTCGAGCTCGAGCAGCTTCGTCTCGAGCTGCTCGGTGAGCGTCTCGACCTTGGCCAGCGTCTCCTCGGTGTTCGTCTCCTGCGCGACGACCTCTTTGCGCAGCTTGTCGACCTCTTTGGCGAGATCGTCTTGGTCGGCTTTGAGGGCGATACAGCCCGTCGAAAAGACCCCGCAAAGCCCGAGGGCCCCCACAAATGCCAAAGTTCTGGCGGGAGCCCTCGTGCGCCGCGAGACCACAGAGATGAGGCTCATGGTCTTCATGGTGATGTTTTTCGGCGTGCGGCCCAGCCGGGCGACTACGGGAAGATAAACTCGACGCGTCGGTCCTTGGAGTAGGACGCTTCGTCGGTTCCAATGGCCTCGAGGTTGCCTTTGGAGATCACCTGCAGGTTCTCTCCGGTGACTCCCTTGGTCTCGAGGTAGCTCTTCACCGACTGACCGCGACGGTCGGTGAGCATGATGTTGTACTCCTCGGTGCCCCGCGCATCGGCGTGTGCCTCGAGGTAGACGAGCGTGCTCTGCTCGACCAAGCACGTTGCGATCTGGTCGAGTTGCTCCTGCGCCTCGGGCTGGATCTTCGGGCTGTCGAAGCCGAAGTAGATTGCGTCGATTCCGCATGGGTTGGTGCCGCCGCCCTCGATCCCCGAGAAGACGCACATACCCCCGTCGCAGATTTCATCCATCGCGCATTGGTCGTCCGTTGTGCACTGACCACCTCCTGCGCCGCCGCCTGAGCAGGTGCCCGTGGCCAGGTCGCAGGTGCCGCCCTCACAAGAGAGGTCGTCGACGCAGCTGGAACAGGCGCCCGCCGTGCAAACGAGGCCGCCGGCGCAGTCGAAGCTCTGAGTGCATGGGGATCCGAGTGAACCCTGGCCGCCGTCTCCGGTGGGGATGGCGTTGGGGTCGGTGCAACGGAAGTCGAAGCAGACCAGATCCTCACCAGCGGGGCCCTTGGCCGTGCAGTCGGTGTCGGTTGTGCAGTTCTGGCAGTTGCCGTCGACGCACTTTTCACCGAGGTCGGCCTTGCAGTGCTTGTCCTTCTTGCACGCGGGGTATTCAGGTTTCTTGCAACCCACGAGCGGCGCGCTCAAGGCGAACGCGGCAGCGACGAGGGAGAACGAGGCGAGGCGGGGCAGAATTGATCGCATCGTGGGTGTCTTTCGTTGGCGGGGGAGTGATACCGGAACACCCTCTATAGGTATTTCGCGGGCACTTGAGGGCGGTTCTATCACGGCGAGGGGGCGTGTCAACCGCGCGAAACCTCAGCCTGAATACGGATCTCGTAAACCTGCCCACCCACCCGAACTCGACGTCGCAGCCGGCCTTCTGTGGTCGTTTCGATATCAGACCGGGCGACCACTAGGGCCTCTTCGTCAAGCTTCAGCGTGGGTCCCACGCCCAGACGATGGAGCAAGTAGTCCCGCACATCCACGGTTTGGTAGGGGGCTTCGGCCACCTCGAGGTCCCATTCCAGCTCCACCGCGTCGGGGTGGTGGTGCGGGACGACGGCCAGATCCAGCCGGTGCCGGCCCGAGGGGGTCAGCAAAACGGCCGAATATTTGAGGCGATGCCCATCGCGGACGGTGACCGATTGGGGCCGCATGACCCGGGGCAGCCGACCCTTCTTCGCGTGGCGGGTCGGCGTTACATCGACGATCTCGACGGTGACGTCGACCGGCCACAACTCTCGCGCATTTTGCCCGGTCATCGGCGTCGCCAGGCTGTCCGCAGCGAGGCTGGGCAGCGGAGCAAACGAGA
>CAYGTG010001216.1:0-2816 GCA_964352485.1 uncultured Nannocystaceae bacterium
ACGCGGACGTCGTACCCCCAATCGGCGGCAGGGCCCTGGCCGAAAAACGCGAGGAAGCTGCAGTCGCCGGTGTACCCCGCGTTCGCCACCAAGATCGATGCGTCGCCGGTGAAACCGCGATAGTTGGCGACCAGCAGCCCGGAGGACCCCGCCTCGATGCACAGCGGCATCGGCAGCCCGTGCTCCGCCGAAAACCGGGCGTAGCGCTGCGCGTGCACAGCGATGGATGCCGCGGCAAAGCTGTCGTCCTCCCGCGCGTGGTCGGCATCGGACAGGGGTGTCTCGAAGACGAAGTCTCCCGCTTTGCTGGGGGCCACCGGAGCCAGCACGCACGCTGCCAGCGTCCCGGGGTCTGCACACTGGCGCACGTCGAAGGTGCCGTCGACGAGTCCGCCTTGGGGGTCGCCGATGCCCTCGAGTTCGAACACGGCCGGCGTGGCATCGAGCACAGGGTTGCGGGCAAACGCCGAGGCGGCGATCCCCCGAACCTGATCGGGGCCGAGCGTGAGCTCTCCGCGGACATCATCGATCCACACCACCGGTCGGCGACCGGTCGCCGGATCGAAGCCGACCTCGACCCGCCAGCGTACCGAGCCGTCGCAGGGGCGGTGCTCGGCGTGGACCGAGCGCACCGCAAAGCCCTCCGCCTCGGCCAATGCGCCAATTGCGGCCGGTGTCTTCGAGGGCGCGCGGAAGTCGGTGGCCAGGACCGGCGCCCCGATCCGGACTCGGCGCACGGTCCCGCCGTGCACGAACCACCGCGGGCGGTCGGCGATCGGCAGCCCGGTCGGCGCGACCGCTTCGGCTTCGATGATGGACATGGACCCCCGGGCCGCGAGGGTGCGCTCCCGCAGGACAACCCGGGGCGGCAGGGCTTCGGTGGCCTCTCGGCGCACGGCCTCGGCCGAGGCTCCCGGGGCCACAGTCCACAACGCCATGAGCCACAGACCGAGCACGCCCCCAGTGTCCCCCGTGCGCTGGGCTCCGTCGAGGCGAACGTGGTACTGCGTCGTCTCCGGCACGATGTCCAGCGCATCGCACAACCGTCTTCGGCGGTGGGATCACGGGCACTGGGCCGATTGGGTGGTCCCAGCGGTCGTGGCGTCGCTATGGGCGCTGCTGCTCGCTGCGGCCGGAGATTCTGGCATCGCCACGCGGCGGGGCCTGGTGTTTGTCGGCGGACCGGTGCTGCTGCTCTCGGGCCTGCACGCCCGGATCACCGGGTACCTGCACGCGCCGTCCAGGGCGCAGCTGCTGGTCCTTCCGATCCCCGCGGGCGACCACTTTCGTGCCGCTCGGGCCCGGCACCTGCGAGGCCTGGGCGAGACCCTGGCGCTCGGCTCGCTGGCCGTCTTGGCTGGCCTCGTGCCCACCTCGGGGTGGTCCACCGCCGCACCGCTGGTGCTGGACTGGGCGGCCTTGGCGGTCATCGCCGCCCTGTTCGAGCCCATGATCCCCGCCGCAAGTGCCGCGCTGGGGCGCCGGTTCGAGCCGGGGTCGTGGAACGACGAGATGCAGGGGCGGGCCGGGGGCGGCTGGACCCTGCCGGAAACCTCCGTCCACCTGTACGCCCCGGCGGCAGGCGTCGGCCTCGCCGCCGCCTCCGCGATGCCGCTGCAGATCGCGTTCGATCTGTCCGCCGACGGCCGGGCGGTCCCGAGCGGACTGTGGGCGGTGGGCGTCGCTGCTGTGGTTGTTGCCGGGCTTGCCTGGCTGTCGGCGCCAAAGATCTACGCGCTGGGCGTGTTCGAGGCGGTGCCCTTCGTGGCCGAGGCCACGCGCACCTTGGCCGGACCCCCGATCCCCGAGCCGACCCCGTCGGCCATCGCTCGCATCGGGGACCCCGTGCTGCGCCTGTTGGTGCTGGGCTTTTGGCGCGAGACCCCTGCCCCGACGCTGCGACTGCTCGGCGTCGCGGGAGCCACCGTTCTGGTGGGCGCGTCCTCTGCAGTGGGGCCCGCCCACGTCGCGGTGTGGCTCGCGGCGGTGCTGCTGTGGCTGGTGCCCGCCACGGTGCTCGCGCGCAGTCGTCCGCTGCGCGCTCGGTTGCTCTGCACGCTTCCCCTGCCGCCCGCGCAGCGCGAGGGCGCACATCCACGGGCACAGGTCCTGTTGTGGACCCCAGCGCTGCTCGGCGCGCTGGTGGTCCTCGTTCGCCTTGTGCTCTCTTTCGGAGCGTCTTCCGCATGACTCAGCCCCTGCACGCGACCGCGATCTCCAAACGCTACGGCCCGCACACCGTGCTCGATGCGGTGGACCTCCACGTCGATCCTGGCGAAACGGTCCTTCTGCTCGGACCCAACGGGGTGGGAAAGTCCACCCTGCTGGGGAGCGTCTGCGGGACCGTCGTCCCCGACACCGGGACGGTGTCGATCGGCGGTCACGACCTCAAAAAGGCGCCGTTGGCCGCACGCGCCGCACTGCGCTTCTTGCCGCAGGAAGTCGAGGTCCCTGCGGGCCTCACCGGCGAGGAGCTGCTGCAGTTCTACGCCGATGTGCATGGCGATGCTTCGGGCATGACGCGGGCCCGCAAAGCCACCCAGCTTGAAGAGGCGCTGCCTCGCCTGGCCAGCACCTACTCGGTCGGCATGCGACGCCGGCTGGCGTTCGGTGGGCTGCAGCTTGGACACGCCGCGCTGTATATCCTCGACGAGCCCTTTGCCGGCGTGGACCGAGAGGGGCGCGAGCGCATGGCCGCCACGCTGCGCGACCTGGTCGCGCGCGGTGCCGGCCTGCTGCTCGCGGTCCACGATCGCGACATCGACGACATGGAGGCCTTTTCCCCCCGGCGGGTCGAGCTGTCGGCGCCCAAGGAT
>CAYGTG010001217.1:0-2814 GCA_964352485.1 uncultured Nannocystaceae bacterium
GCTCTTTGCAGTCGCCACAAATACGGCGGGCCAAGCGCTGAGCGACGACAACATTTACCGATGCGGTCACCAGGAACGGTTCGATGCCCATGTTGAGGAGTCGCGAAATCGTCGAGGGGGCGTCGTTGGTGTGAAGAGTCGAGAGCACCAAGTGGCCGGTGAGGGCTGCCTTGACGGCGATCTCGGCCGTCTCGAAGTCACGAATCTCGCCGACCATGATGATGTCGGGGTCCTGGCGAAGGAAGGAGCGCAGCGAGGCAGCGAAGTTGAGTCCGATGTCCTCGTGCATCTGCACCTGGTTGATGCCGGCGAGGTTGTACTCGACCGGGTCTTCCGCGGTGGAGAGGTTGACGTCCTCCTGGTTGAGCTCGGACAGCGCGGAGTAGAGCGTGGTGGTCTTGCCCGAGCCGGTAGGCCCGGTCACCAGGCACATGCCGAAGGGTCGGTGGATGCAGGCCTGAAAGTCGTCGAGCGGCTTCTGTTCGAAGCCGAGCTTGGTCATGTCGAGTTGCAGGTTCTCCTTGTCCAGGAGACGCAGCACGATCTTCTCGCCGAAGAGGGTGGGCAGCGTCGAGACACGGAAGTCCATCTCCCTGTTCTTGCCGATCCGTAGCTTGATACGGCCGTCCTGCGGCAAGCGGCGCTCGGCGATGTCGAGCATCGCCATGATCTTCATCCGGCTTGTGATGGCGTTCTTGAGCTTGACCGGAGGGGTCATCTCTTTGTGGAGCACGCCATCGACCCGGTACCGAACTCGGTACGACTTCTCATAGGGCTCGATGTGAATGTCGGATGCCCCCTTCTGAATCGCGTTGAGCAGGATGAGGTTGCACAGCTTGACCACCGGGGCCTGCTCGGCCTCGGCCTGGGAGTCGAGGACGTTGAAGTCTTCGTCACCGTCGTCTCCGAAGTCGATGTCCTCGAAGTCCAGGTCGTTGATGACCTCGTCGTACGTGTCGAGCTGCTGGCCCGTCTGGTAGTAGCGGGTGATCGCCTCTTCGATGGCGGCGTCGGTCGTGACAACGGGCTCGATGTTGAGGCCGGTGAGGAACTTGAGGTCATCGATCGCGTAGATGTTGCTCGGATCGCTCATCGCGACGATGAGCGTCGAGCCGGCCCGCTGCACAGGCAGCACGGTGTGCTTGCTCGCGACCTCCTTGGGGATGAGGTCGATCACCTCCGGATCAATCTCGAACTCGGAGAGGCTGATCGACGGGACGCCGTATTGCTTCGCGAGAAAATCGGTGAGCTCCTTTTCACCGAGGATGCCGAGCTTGGCCAGGCTGTACGCCAAGCGCTTGCCCGATCCGCGCTGGTCGTCCTGCGCGTCCCGAAGCTGCTTGGTGGAGATGATCGATTCTCGAACGAGGATTTCGCCGATGCGGTCGCTGCTCATGGATTTGGCTTCGTCCCGAGGGTCCGCGGGGCCAGCGCGACCCCACGCGGGCAAGGTTAGCCCCCGACGGTGCTTTTCCGCTATGTTCCCGCGACTGCATGGCCTCGTCTTCTCCCGGCAACAAAAGTCGCGCGCGCGGCAGCAAGCGTGACAGCGGCCCACAAAAACCTACCGTTCGTCGGCCGGGCAAGGACCGCGCGCTCAAGCTCGCGCTGCCCGCCGTCCGAAGCGTTGAATCCGGCCATCCGTGGGTCTTTCGCGACAGCCTGCGCCGTTCGCTTGATGGCGTGGCCTCTGGCACGCCCGTTCCGGTCAGCGATGAGGACGGCCGTTCGGTCGGCTGGGGCCTCTACGAGCCTGATGGAGCCGTGGCCGTGCGAATGGTCAGCGCCCAGGCCGACTTCACCTGGGGCCCCGACGTCCTGGAAGAGAGGATCTCCGCCGCGCTCGCGCACCGCGAGGTCGCGCTCGAGGACAGCATTCGGGGCGCCTGTCGGCTGGTCCATGCCGAAGGAGACGGCATTCCGGGCGTCGCCGTCGACCAGCTCGGGGAGTTCGTCCTCGTCTACAAGTACGCCCGCTGCGTCGACGCGTACTTGGAGCCGTTGATCGAGATCCTCGATTCCAAGCTCTCGCCCGCAGGAATCTACCTCCAAGACCGGGTCAAGCCCGTCACGCCCGAAGAGCGTCGACCCGGCGCAGCTCACATGAAGGGCAAGAACGCCCCGAGCGACTTGGTCATCGAGGAGGACGGCCTCAAGTACCTCGTGGATCCCAGCGCGCCGGTGTCGCCGGGCCTGTTCCTTGATCTCCGCGAGGGCCGTCGGTGGGTCGAAAAACTCTCCAAGGGTCGCCGGGTGCTCAACCTGTTCTCCTTCACCGGCTCGCTGGGAATGCGTGCGGTGCGTGGCGGTGCCGAAGCCGTCGTCAACGTGGATGCGGCCGCCCGGTCCCACACGCGCTGCCGCCAAAACCTCGAAGCCTCGGGGTTCGACGGGCAGGCCTGCAAGCCGCTGACGGGCGATGTGTTCAAGCACCTCGAGAAACTCCGGCAGCGCGAAGAGCAGTTCGATCTGATCGTGGTCGACCCGCCGCCGTTCTCGCGGGTCAAGGGCAAGGTGTTCTCCGCCCTCAAAGACTGGCGATCTCTCATGGAGGCGATCGTGGGCGTGTGTGCGCCAGGCGCCGACGTGATCGCGATCTCCAACGCGTCTCGGCTCCCGGACGACGAGTTCATGTCTGCCCTCGGTGGCGGCGCGCTCGCGGGCGGGCGCACGGCCCGATTGCTGGGCGAGTGCGGATTGCCCCCAGACTTCCCCGTTCCGCCGGCGTTCGCCGAGGGTCGATACCTCAAGGTCAAGCGGCTCGGCATCGTCTAGCTGGTTCAGCCCACGTCCTGGTTTGGGTTGGGTCGGCAT
>CAYGTG010001218.1:0-2807 GCA_964352485.1 uncultured Nannocystaceae bacterium
TCGTGACGCCCTGCAGCGGGTAGAAGTCTGCGCCGAGGGTCTCGATGATGCGGGCAACGGCCCCGGCGTCACCACCCACGACGCAGGCCGTCGCCGTGTTGACGATGAGGCGGTAGGCTCGTTCCTCGCCGCGCAGCGCAGCGTCGAGCGCAGCGGCTTCGGCATGCACGACCCCCAAGCTCCACTGCACGCTCGTCCCCTCAGGAAGCCCCCACCGGCGCGCCGCGGCGTCGGCCGGCCCGGTCAGCTCGGTCTGAAACAGCGGGCTCTGTGAGACCCGCTGCAGCATGCCATCGCGGTCTTGCCAGGCACCGAGCGAGAACAATCCGGCCGTCTCCCCGAGCGAGTAGCCGATGACGGCGCGCGGCTGCACGCCGAAGCGCCGCACCGCGTCGGAGGCCAACGTCCCGAGGGTGACCTGGGCGAGGATCAAGCCCTTGGCGTCGGACCCCAACCTGTGGGCGTCCGTGCCCCAGCACAGATCGGCCTGAAGCTGGCTCCGCAGACGGGCGTGGGCTTGCTCCTGGGCCGCGGCGACCTCGGGAACCTCCAGCAGCAGCTCGCGCCCCATCCCGACGAACTGACTTCCAGATCCGGGGAACACGAAGGCCACCTCGCCCTGTGGCCCCAGCGGGGCGTCGGTGAACATCACCCTGCCCTCCGCGCGAGGGCTCAGCGGGCCTGCGGACGCGAGTTCATCCGCGAGCGCGCGACACAGCGGTCCCAGCTCGGCGGAGGTCCGCGCGACCACGCTCACGGCGCGAGCCGCAGTCGCCTGCACAGCACCATGCTCTTGGAACCATCCGCTCGCCAGCGCGTGAACGGGACGGGACGGGAGATCCTCGGCAACCGCAGCGAGCCGGCGGAGCCCGCTCGCCAGGGCAGCGCGGTCGTCCCCACCCACCACAAACAGACCTTCGGTGCGCGGAGGCGTCCACGGCAGGGCGTGCGCGGGGTGTTCACGAAGCACGGCATGCGCCACGTGCCCCATCGAGGACAGGGCCGCCACGGCTGCGGTCCGAAGACCCGACGCACGATCGTGAACCCAGCGCTGGGAGCCCGTCGGCGTGCGCAGATCGGGCGCCATCGCCGGGGCGTCGAGAACCTGGTGGTGGAGACGCAAGGCCGTCGCGACCACGCTCAGCAGCCCCGCTGCCGCCCCGGCGTGCCCAAGCCTCGTCGCGGTGCTGAGGTGAAGCTTGGCGTCTGCGGTCGCCTCGGGTCCCGCCCACCGCGTCCCGTCGATCCCGGCGTGGTCGAGCACGTCGAGCGCATCGGCACTCGCCTCCGCGCGGGCTTGGGCCAGGCTCGCCGCGGTCGCGGTGGAGGTCGGCTCCGCTCGCAGCGCTCCGGTCGAACTCGCCGCACCGAAGCCATCAAGCGTCGCGTAGATGCGCTCGCCCCGGGTGATGGCGTCGTCGAGGCGCATGAGCACCACGGCGACCGCGCCTTCGCTGGCCGGCCCGTGTTCACCCGCGGCACGCGAGCCAATCCAAGCCCGCGCGTCGGCGCCCAGCCCGACGGCGCCGACGAGCGCCAGATCCAGGTCGCCGGACTGAAGGCTCCGTGCCGCGACCTGCAGCGCGCTGAGGCCCGAGCTTTCCTCACTGCAAAGCGCGTAGCTCGGTCCGCCAAATCCCAGCTCCCGCGCGACCCGGCTGGCGGCCACGCTGGCCAGACCGCCCATGGTCCGGTTGGGCGACAGCGCAGGACCCAAGGCGTCACACAGCCCGTCCACCCAGGCCTCGAACGCTGGACCCGAAGCGACCCGGCCGAGCGCGTGCGCCCACTTCGGCGCCCGAGACCGGACAACCCAGCGCAAATGGTAGTCGGTGGTGCCGAAGTCGAGCTCGACGCCCGCGAACACGCCACAGCGCGGCCCCGCCAGCGCTGGAGCCTCCGGTCCTTCACAACGACGGTCCTCCATCGCGGCCGTCGCAACATCCAGGAGCAACACCTGCTGCGGGAGGAGCTCGGCGAGTTCGGAGGGTGGGATTCGAAACCGTCCCACCGCGACATCGAGCGCGTCGATGAACCAGCCCGCAGGCGCGTCCGGGAGGTCGGCAAATCGCTGCTTCGCCGCGGCAGGGGTCACGCGTGCGTCGTCGAAGAGGCGCTCTCGCAGCGCGTCGACACCATTCCAAGGCCCGACGTGTGCGCCCAGGCCGACGATCGCCAGGGCCGGGCGCGGCGGCGCGGGTACGAACACCTGTGCTTTTCGAGCCGCGGCGCCCTCGGGGTGCTCGAGCAGCACGTGCGCGTTCGTGCCGCCAAACCCAAACCCGGACACGGCGGCCCGGCGCGGTCGGCCCGTCTGTGGCCACCGGGTCGGCGCGGTTGGAAGCACGAGACCGGAATCTTGGAGCTCCAGGCGATCGCTCGGCGTGCGCAGGTTGGCGATCGGGGGAATCTCGCCTTGGGTCAGCGCCCACACGGCACGGACCGTCGCGACGGCCCCCGCACCGGTCAGCAGGTGCCCGACGTTGGCCTTGGACGCGCCCAGATACGCGGGGGCAGCGTGAGCTGTGCCCTGCGCCCGAAGTCTGCGCAGGCTGTCGAACTCGACCGCGTCGCCCACCTGGGTTCCCGTGGCGTGGCACTCGATGAGCTCGACGTCGCCGGGGATCCAGTCCGCCGCACGGTATGCGGACTGCATCGCACGCAGCTGGCCCTCGGACGAAGGCGCGAGCAGGCGGCCGTCGACATCGTTGGACAGACCGACGCCGCGGATCAACGCGTGAATCGTGTGTCCGTGGGCGAGCGCATCGTCGAGGCGCTCCAGGGCGAGGACCGCCGCCCCCTCCCCC
>CAYGTG010001219.1:0-2803 GCA_964352485.1 uncultured Nannocystaceae bacterium
GCGGTGGTGTTCGAGTCGGTGGAGTGCTGCTTTTAGACCGGCGTCGCCCACGAAGTGAGACGACCGGATTCCGCCCTCGCGACGAGACGTTGCGTTCCGGTTGGGGCTCAATCGGCCAGCGTATCGACCGCGCATACGAAGCCGTCGTCGTCGTCGCCCAAAGTCAGACGGGTCCATGTCTTGCCGTCGAAGATGAACAGGTCTTGGTACGAGGAGACGGTGAGTCGAGTCTCCGTGGCCCAGACGAATGCTCCGCCCTCGAACTCTCGGACCTTTTCGAGCGTCGCGCCGGCACGGCGATAGAGGTCGTCGCCGTCCGAGAGGTAGACCGACCCCTTGAACTCCACGACCTGCCACGCGACTTCAGAGTCGCTCTCGACCTCGAGCCGGGACAGCTGCTCGCCGCGGAGCTCTGCCACGAACCCCTCGTCTCCGGCGATGAGGGTGCTGCCATCCGCGAGATCCACGGCAGCGGTCAAGAACTCCTCGGTGTGGCTTTCGGTGGGACGAAACATGCCGTCCGTGAATCGATACAACGCTCCTCTCGCGCCACAAGCGAGAAGCCCTCGGCTGGACGAGGACACGCCGCGAATGTCGACATCCGTGTCCTCGTCCTCGTCCTCCGTTCCGCGCGAGGACAACCCCTCGAACTGCAGCGCTTCGAAGGCCTTCCCATCGAATCGAATCACGCCGTCCGTTCCCCAGATGACCAGTCCGTCCAGCGTCTCGATCGGCCCGGAGCCCGCCCAGTACACCGGACTGTCGTGCTGCTCGGCGAGCTTGCCCGCCTCGAAACGGAACAGCCGAGGCCCGGCGTGCAGATAGACGTCGTTGAACGACCTCGGCAGCAAGTTGATCGAGTGGTAGCCGAAGGTCGTGACCGCGAAGGTCGGTGGCGACGTGGTCAGATCGGCGCGAACGAACGCAGACTCATACCGCTCGTCGTCTTCGTCTTGCAGAATCAGGGTGAAAAGGAGCTCCGATTCAGAGTAGGCGTAGACATCACCGATCTCCCAGTGCAGGGATTCCGACCCGATGATGGCGTCCTCACCCTCTTCGCTGAAGGCTTCTAAAAGTGCGGTTCGGAAGGGGTTGTCACCCATGTCGGGGAGCCTATCTCGAAAAGTGCTGATCGGCGCGGCGGCAGTGTTTCGCGAAAACCACCATTGGGAAGGGGCTACACTCCGACGTGATGCGGGTCTTGAGGGCGATGGGTCGACGATGCCAGGCGGTTTGGGCGGCTGCGCGGCTCGGGGCCTGCGCCAAAGCAGCGGTCCTCCCGCCCCGCGCACCCATGATCGAGTCAGCGAGGATTGCGGCGACTTCCTCTGACCTTCCGATCCGCTGCACGCCGAGGGCATGACGATGCGTCCGCCTCTTTGGTCGATACCGTATTCGTCAGGGGTTCGACCTGCGCCTGTGCTGCTTCAGGTCTTCCCAGCAGTTTCGCTTGAGCACCGAAGTCGGTGGCGGCTTCGCTGGAGTCCTCCTCGAACAGCTGAGGTCGGCCGGGCTCGCGAACCTGCGAGAGGTTGGCGCGCTCGAGGATTCCTGGCTGGCCCCTTCATCGATCCTTTGGACTGACAGGATCTCGCGGAGGAGGATCTCGCCAGGGGTGGGAGCGCGGACGTCGGCGATGTCTCGCTCAACCGCCGGCTCGACATCCTCGCCTATGGGTCAACGGCGGACGATTCCCGCGTCTTGCGGACCAAAATGGAACGCCGTTCGGTGCGCCGTTAAGGCCAGGGGCGACAGAGTCACAGCATCACTCGACGATCACTCGCATTCTCGCGGTATTTGTGGACTCCCTGTGGACAGCTGTGTTCTCCCTGCTAGTGCGAATGTAGGCAATGGGGGCACACACAACGACTAGAGAGCGGGAGCGGCGAGCGGCGAACCGCACCCCGTTTGCTGCCCGGGCGCGCTTTGGCGCCGGATCAGAAGGGTCCAGCGGATTCGTCGCGAATGTCTCCGAGACGGGGCTTGCGCTCGTGGGGCAGATCGAGCCGGAGCTTGGAGGCAAGCTCACAGTTTCATTTCGGGACGCTGTGACCAACGAGGATGTCGTCTGCGATGTCGAGATTGTCTGGAGAGAACCACTCGGGGGCGAGCGCTCCGTGCATCGCTTTGGCGCCCGGGTTCGGGAGACAACGGGGGCGTACCGAAATCGCGCTCGTGCAATGATCGAACGCCAGCAAAACCGAGGCTCGCTTCGCTATCCGTGGGCGGGGTTGGATGGGCACATCCTCGGTGGCTGGGAGATCGCGGACGTTGTGCAGACTCGGTTGCCGGCCGAGGCGAAGCGGTGGGTTGTGGAGTACTCGGAGGTCGGAGGGCGGAATCCGTTTCTTTGGCAGTGGGTTTGGCATGGTCTGGGGCTCATCACCCTCGACTGCGTCGACCCTGAACTCGTCTCCGAGGCGCGCCGGTTAAAGCTGTTGGGCGTCATGCTCGATACAGTGATCGACGACGTTGCCGACGTCGACGGCGGGAGCCCGCGGCTTGACGCATTGATGCAGATTCCCCTCGAAGCATCGTCTTCGGTTCGCTCGGCTTCGGACTCTGGGGCGACGGCCGATCCTCTTCTTCGATTGGCGGGGAAGCTGTGGTCTCAGTTGAGCGATGGCTTGCAAGCGCTCCCGCGCTACGACGAGTTCAACGAGTTGCTCACCTTTGATCATCACCAGTTGATGAACTCGATGCGGTATGCGGCCGCGCTGCGGCGACAGCCCGAGCTCTTGAACACGGTGGAGCACGATCTCTATCAACCGCACAACATGTACATCGTGGCGGCCGCCACGAT
>CAYGTG010001220.1:0-2799 GCA_964352485.1 uncultured Nannocystaceae bacterium
ACTGTCCAGATACCTGCAGCCTGTCGGTCACGCATGCCGAGGGACGCATCCTGTGGGAGTGCGTCGACGTCATGAAGCCGCGGTTTGCTGCGGCCCTTGGGATGGCTCCCCCATCTTGGTGGGTCGACACCCTGGAGTCGGCGCGCGGAGGTGAGGGCATCGCGACCGGCTACGACATGCAGATGACCCAAGGCACAGACCGTCGGGGCGCTCTGACAGCGGGTCCCGGTGGCGCGCTCGTCCGAGGCGAATCACCCCTCGTCGTATCTGACGGGATGCTGGCCTACGACCTCTCGATGGGCCGCGTGGAGTTGGGTCCGGTGCCCAGTGGCCCAGGGACTGCGATCGAAGTGACCCGAGCACGCGCCGGGACCACCCTCTACGTGGCGATGTTCGAGCCAAGCTCGGGCGGATTTCGATTCCCGCTGCGGGCGGTGGGCAGCGATGGAAAGCAGCGCTGGACGACCGAGGTCTGTGCCGCCGACCGGAAGTCGCTTGGGGGGCTTGGCCACATGATCGTCCAGGTGGTCGTGCTGGAGGATCCACCGGCGCAGCCCGGCGTCATGGCCAAGTCAAACCCTCGGGGACTCGCTGTCTTCACCGCCGAGACTCACGGCGTCACGGTCGAGGTCTTCGAGCTCGAAACCGGCGCTCGCACGCTCGCGTGGAGCTCCGACCTGTGGTCTTGGCGGGGATGACTCAGCGCCCGGGGCCGATGGCCTTCTGCCCCTTTGCCTTACCGTAGTAGTACACGGCGGCGGCGGGGAAGCCGAACACGAACAGCAGCGGCCATGTCGCCGCGAGCAAGGTGATCGCAGCACCGGTCCCGGCGCCCGCTGCGATTCCCACGGCCGCCGCGGAGCCGGTGTTCGTCCGCTTCTTCTTGGCGACGGCATAGGCTCCGCCCGCTGCAGCAATGGAAAACAACACGGTGAACAACATCGTCGTTCAACTATACATCGGCGCCCGCGGTTGTGTTCCCGGTGGACTCCGGACGACCGAGCCCCACCGTCCGAACGCGGTCCCGGCGCGACGTTGAGCCAAGCACGGCCCGATCGGAGTCAACCGGCGCGTCGGCCTGGTCCATGACCCGCCGAGCTCGAGTCTGACAGTCGTGTCATGGTCTGTACGGCCTGCCAGTCGCATTTCGGTGTGCTACGGTCCGCATGCGACGCGCTTTGGCGTCATCGACCTTTGCTTTGACCGCCCGTCTCGGGCTTTGGATGAAAACTGATGAATCTTAGACTGTTGCGTCGCTCCACGACCGCGACGAGTGTCTGCGCACTCTCCGTGGCCGCCCTCGCGTTCTCTACCGCCACCCTCATGCCCTCCCGTGCCGAGGCGTGCGGCTGTCTGTCCCCCCCGGACCCGGTCGCTCTCGACACCAACAACTTCGCGGTCAATCAGCAGGCCGAGCAGATCATTTTCGAGGTGGGCGAAGAGACGGTCAGTGCCCACGTGCAGATCCGCTACGCGGGTGACCCCGAGCAGTTTGCGTGGATCGTCCCGGTCCCGAACGCCCCCGAGCTGGAGATCTCGCACACGATCGCGTTCGGCATGGTCGACGAGGGCACGGCTCCCGTCGCGTACACCGGGTATCAGTCGCTGTGCCCGGTGCCGGAGTTCACCTGCGAGTACCACCCCGCGCCCGAGTGTGACCTCCCCGGGGACGATGAGCCCTATGGCGGAGAAAGCGGAGGACTCACCGGAGGTCCGGGCGACACCGACGGAGGAGGTCCAGACGGTGGGGGCGAGCCCCCCAGTGGCGTCGACGTCATCGATATGCAGACCGTTGGCGACTACGAGACCGTCACCTTCAGTGCCGACGACGCTGCGCTCGCCGTCGACTGGCTGCAGGAGAATGGGTTCATCGTCAACGAGACCATGACCCCCTACATGCAGCCGTACATCGACGGCGGCATGGTGTTCGTCGCGGCCAAGCTGGTCGCCGGAGCCGGTGTCGACGCGATCAAGCCGCTGAAGATCACCTACGCCGGCACGCAGCCGATGATTCCGCTGCAGCTCACCGCGGTCGCGGCCGAACCTCACATGACCGTCTCGGCGTTCATCTACTCCGACGAGTCGTACGCCCCGGTCGACCATCCGCTAGCGCAGCTGGACCCCGATCGCATCGCGAGCGATCCCTCGGGGCGCAACAACTACCCGATGGTGCTCGCGGCCATGATCGACGAGGCCGGGGGCGATGCGTTCGTGCGCGAGTACGAAGGCGCTCCGATTCGACCGGGCTTCTTCGACGAGAGCGGGTGCTGCGGGAGCGACGACTGGTGCGGCATCGCCGACGATGCCCAGTGCCAATGCCCAGACGCCGAGTGGGACGGGGGAGACTGCGCAACGATCGACGGCCTGCTCGAGAGTATCGAGCTCACCAACCGGCTTGCGGACGAGTACTCCGTGCTGACTCGCCTCACCACGCGCCTGTCTCCCGAAGAGATGACCTTTGACCCGATGTTTGAGGGTGTGGGCGTCCCGCAGGAGCCTCAGGGTGCGCTGCAACTTCAGGGTCTTGAGTACTCGCTGCTCGGTTGCGACACGGACGTCATCGACCAGGACGCATACGCCGAAAACCTGCGCCAGCAGGAGTGCACCGCGATGTACTGCGCAGAGGGCTCGTGCGTGGTCGGTCTCTCTGGCAAGGCGGGCTGCGACTGCAACGATGGATTCGTCGCCAAGAGCTTCACCGACTACGACGGCGCCAAATCGGTCACCTGCGTGCCCGAGATCGGAACGGTCGACCTCGGCCTGACCACCGACCTGCCTGACGTTTGCGACGGCTACGAC
>CAYGTG010001221.1:0-2792 GCA_964352485.1 uncultured Nannocystaceae bacterium
GGGGTGGTCTTAGGAGCGGGCTGGGGCTGGGGCTCGCGTTGGGGGCGAGGCGACGTTGCCGCTGGGCGACTTGTGTGTGTCGGTGATCTTCGACGGCGCGACTGAGCCCGCGGCGCCGCACTTTTCAGACTCCTCGCTGAGGAGTTTGAGTGCACCGAGCGCCTGCTTGGGTGATGAAACACCCCCGACTCCTCGGACTGGCCCTCGTCGCCTGCGGCATGCTCGCGAGTACTGCTGCGATCGCCAGGACTTCGGTCTCTGTCCACCTGCACAACGCCAGCAACTCCGACCCGATGACGTGTCAAGTGCACCGGGTCGTCACCAACAGCGACGGCGAGGACGTGGAGACCCTCCTGCACACGCTGTCGGTCAAGCCCAAGGACGAGCGCGCCGAGTCCGTGCGAAATCGACCGCAGCAATTCATGCTGCCCATCAAGCACATCGCGCGCCGCATCGATCGCACGCTGGTCTACCCGCGACTGAAGCTGACCTGCGAGCTCGCAGGCCACAACTCGCAGAACCACAGCCCGCTGTGGGACAGCCGGGCCCAAAGCTTCAGCGGACATCGGTTCTACGGGCAGTGCAGCCCCGGCCGGTACTGCACCGCCCGCGTGCAGCGAAAGTAGTCATCGCGTCTGCTACGACGAAGCCCGACCGGTGCATGCCGGTCGGGCTTCGTCGTGCGCGCGGGAACCTCAGACGTTGGGGTTGTTCTGCAGACACCAACCAGAGCCGCCGCGCTTGAACAGCTTGCGCCCGCGGGCGCTCCGCAAGGATGTTCGGGTGCCGGGGTGGTGCCCCAGTCGGAGGCTGCCGATCGGAAGCTCCAAGTCGTCGAGCCAGTAGGTCCACGTGCCGTTGATGCCGTAGCCGGCGTAGCGCGCCGAGGCGTGCACCTTCACTCCTGGGGTCACCGACCACCTCGAGTCGTACTCCACCTGGTCGATGGTCGTGCCAAAGGTTTGGGCGTAGCTCGGCACGGGGGCGGGACGCGTGGAGTTGTTGAGCCGAAACGCGTACTGCTTCCATGCGGTGTTCGAGAGCACCAAGCGCTGCGGCGTCGAGCGGACGTCGCCGGCGACCGGGCTCGAGCCGCTGGGGCGGGTCAGAACGAGCAACGGTTGCTGGACCTGGTCCGCCGAGACGCGGGTCCGCACCTCGCCACGGACATCGACCCGAAACCCCAGACGAGCGTAGCCGGACAGAGGCCCGTAGTTGAAGCCGGTTTGCGTAACGGAGGCGGGCAGGAAAACCTCGGTCACGGTCTCGCTCTCGGTCCCCTGCGGCGGGTCGAAGTCCCGTCCCCAGTCGATGTTGACTTCCCGATAGGGCCGGTTGACCAGCGTCCTCCAGAACAGGCGGAGCTTGACCCCGTAGCCGACTCCGGCCTGAAGCGCGAGTTCATCCCCGTTGGCGACGAGCTCCTCGGGCATCCCCGCCCGCCGATAGAACGCCGAGTCGCCATCGATCGCCTCCGCTTTGACCTTCAAACGAAAGCTCCCCGTCCGCCCCTCGCGACTGGGTCCCTCGTCGCAGACCCACGTGGGCGTCATCTCGGTCTTCACCTCAATGGGGACCCGAAGCCCCACCGCGTAGTGGGCTCCCAAGGTAATCCGCAAGAATCCCGACGGCACGTTCCATCGTTCCTCCCAGACCCAGCCTTCCCCCCAGGTCCGGCCCGCGATGAACTCGGCGGTCTCGGTGCGGGCGCCCGTGGTCACCGGTGCCGCAGCGGAGATCGGGACGGCCGGCGGAATCACAGACCCCGCCGCCGGAGCGCTGATTCCCACCGGTTTCGGGGGCTTGGCGACCGCCTTCCGTTTGAGTGTCCGGGTCTTGCTGTAGTCCACGTGCCCGCCCACCACCTTGGGGATCTCCAGGGATCCCGCCTGGACCTTGGGCGGTTTCTTCGGAACGTGCAGCGTGTGAACAACCTCGACGAACCCCACCCCGCTCGCCATGGCGTCGAGCAGCGCTTGATCCCCCTTGGCGGACGCCTTCTTGAGCGGATGCCCTGCAGGATACTTCGCAACTTCGGCCTTGAAGCGAGCCAGTCCGGCCTTCGACTCCCCGGTGAGCTTGTCCATGTCGACATGCACCGACCCACCCTTGGCGAGCTTGCCAAACGTTGGGAGCGCTTTCTTGACCGCCTTGGGATCTGCGACCGTCGCTCCGGTGCTGGTGATGATCACGAACGAGTCGTCAAACTCGTAGACCTCCGCGTTCTGCTTGACCGCTCCAAACACCGCGCCCTTGGGGAGCTTGCCGAGCTTCTTCCGAAAAGCCTTGTGCTTCCACTCTCCTGTGATGTCCCCGATCTTGACCCGTGCGCCTCCGGCCACCTCCACCGAGGCGGAACGAAACGCGCTTGGCGCTCCCTTCCGAATGGGCGCCTTGCTCAGATTGAGCCCGAGGAGCGAATCCTCGTCGAGCGTGGGGCGTTCCCCGGCCAGCCTCAACTTGAGTCCCTTGGTGGCCACACCCGCTTTGGGCTTGGCCTTTGGCTTGGGCCTCGCAGTGGGCTTGGCTGCACGCGGCTTCTTGGGGCTGGGTGCGGCGTGGGTCGAGGGCGCAGCAAGTGCAACGCATACGGCCGCGACGGCGGCGAGCTTCGAGGGAGCGCGAGTCATCCTCCTTCCAGGCGCTCGGGGCGTCGAACCTCCTCGCCGCCCCTGTCTTTTTTTTCGGTTCGCAGAGAAAAGGTCGATCCAGGTGAGGAAAACCAGCCCCCCAAGCGCCTGCGTCCGTGGGTGATGACCGGCGCGCAAACTTGGGGAGCGGACCCGTATGAT
>CAYGTG010001222.1:0-2781 GCA_964352485.1 uncultured Nannocystaceae bacterium
TGAGCACATGCAGCTGCTGATGCTGGGCTCGCTGATGATGGTCGTGGGCGCCGTGGTCAACACCGGCCTCACCTACCCGCTCCTCTTCGCCGCCTACACCCTCATCGCCGTGATGACGCTGGTCGTCAACCATCTGATGGCGGAAGGGGAACGCCTGGGGGTGAGGGTGATGGCCGAGATGGCCCGCGCGGCCATGCGTTCTCGCAAGACGCTGTGGCGCGCAGCCGCAGGCGTCGCTGCCCTCGCGGGGGTTGGTGCGCTGCTGGTGTTCCTGCTCTTCCCGCGGTGGGGCGCCGGTGTTTTTCTGCGGGGCGCCTTCGCTCAGGACTCTCGCAGTGGATTCGCCGGCGAGGTGACGCTGGGAGAGTTTGGTCGCATCAAGTCCGATGCGACCATCGCGGCCCGTCTGCGGCCCAAGAACGGCATGCCCCGCGCCGACCGGCTGACCTGGCACCTGCGCGGTGGCGCGTTCGGAATCTACCAAGCAGGGCGCTGGTCCAACAACAAGTCAGCATCCGAACGCGTCCTGATCGCGCGCGTGGGCGAGTACCAAGCCCTCGCACCGGACGAGCGACCGCTGCTCGAGACGGTTCGAGGTCGCGCTCCGGGAAAGCTCAGCGTCGAATACCTCGCCGCGCCCAAGCCGTACTTGGAAAACCCGCAGCAGGTCCATGTCGACGTGATGCTCGAGGATCTGGGCGTCGACGCGATGTTCGTCGCCAGCGATCCGGTGGCGGTCCGTCTGTCCCCCCGCGGGGCGCTCGAACAACGAGACCTCAAGGTCCGGGCGGGCCTGCACCGTGAGTTTCGCATCGACAAGCCGCCGGGGCCGGTGCAGTACGAGTTCGTCGCCCAGATCGGGTCCCCCAACGCCGGCCTGCTCCGCGGCCTGGGCGATCCCGTCGTCGCGAAAGACTTCCAGGGCTACCTGCGCCGGACCGAAGGCCTGTCCCCGGAGGTCACCGCGCTGGCCGAGCGCCTCACCGCCGATACGACGAACCGCTACGACAAGGTCCGCGCCCTCATGGGCCACCTTGGCGAGTTCGCGTACACCACCGATCTCGAGTCCTCGCAACGGGTCCGCGATGGCGCCGACCCGTTGGAGGGGTTTCTCTTCGATACCCAGGCCGGTCACTGTGAGTACTTCGCGACCGCACTGGCAGTGCTCGGGCGCGAGGTCGGTGTGCCCACGCGGCTCGTCAACGGCTACTACGGTGCCCACTACAACGCGCTGGGCGATTTTTACGCCGTCCGGCAGGCCGACGCGCATTCATGGGTCGAGGTCTGGTTTGGACCCCAGGCCGGCTGGATCACGTTCGACCCCACGCCGCCCTCGGGTCGCACCGCCGGCGACGATGCCCCGCTCATCCCCGCACTCAACGAGGCCTTGGATGCTCTGCGAAACGCCTACCTCGAGTACATCATCGACTACAACCTGACCAAGCAGCTCCGCATGCTCGAGGGCCTTGGCATGCGCAGCAGCTCCGGGCAATATCCGCGCGCCAACTGGCGGGGCATGGCCATGTGGGGCGGCGGCGCCTCGGTCCTGGTGCTGGTCTTGTGGGTGTGGCGCCGCCGCTCACGTCCCAAGCTCCCCGAGGCGCAACGCCTGTACACGCAGGTGCTGAAGTCCCTCGCCCGACATGGCATGGTCCGGGATCCCACCGAGAGCCCCAGCCGCTTCGCGCACCGCGTGTCGCCCGAGCTCGAGGACGGTGCACCGCTGCTGCGCTTCGTCTCGCAGTACGAAGCCATACGATTTGGTCGACCCAACACCGACCTCACCGAGCTTCGACGCAGTGCCCAGACCGCACGAAGCGTCCGGCCGCGGTCGAGTTAATCCCGGGGGGCGCCTGAGCGCAGGTCGATCACGGCGACGGAGCCCGGCTCCATGGCCAACGGGCGACCAAGCGCTGGGCTCGGACGTTGTGGGCGTAGCTCACGACCCCGCGCTGCGCACTGGCCAACGCTTCGGCGAACGCCTCTGCGCTGCTGAACCGTTCTTCCGGCCGCTTCGCCAGGGCTATCGCAAACACCGCATCGAACGCGGCTCCCACGGGCGCCACGTCACTGGGCCGGGGCGGCATTGTTCGAGTGACGTCCAGCAGCAGCGCGGCGGTGTCCCGACCCCGAAAGGGCGGCAGACCGACCAAGCACCGATAGGCGACGGCGGCCAACCCGTAGAGGTCCGTCCGCAGGTCGACGGGATCGGAGCTGGCTTGCTCGGGCGCCATGTAGCCCGGCGTCCCGACGATCGCGCCCTGGGTCAGCGTGCCTCCGCCGCGGGAGAGCGTCGAGACGCCAAAGTCGAGCACCTTGTAACGAACGCCACCAACCTCCGGGTCCAGGCGAAACACGTTCTGCGGCTTGATGTCGCGGTGGGTGATACCCGCGGCCGCGGCGTCGGCGATCCCCCGCCCAACCTCCCGCACCATCCGCAAGACCTCCGACACCGGAACGTCCCTGTGATCTCCGAGGTACGACGCCAAGTCTTCCCCCTGCAACCGCTCCATCGCGATGTACGGGACGTCTTCGGGCGGTCCCCCCACAGCGAGGACGCGCACCACGTTGGGCGACACGAGTGATGCGGCGACCCGGCTCTCCCGAAAAAACCGGGCCAGCGCATCGTCGTTGTGAACCGCGTCCTGCTTGAGAACCTTGATTGCAGCGTCCTCCCCGCTTGGACCGACCGCCTCGTAGATTTCGCCCATCCCCCCGCGACCGAGCAGATTGTCCAGCCGGAACCCGCCGAGTACGCCTCCGGTGAACCGCCCGCGCCCG
>CAYGTG010001223.1:0-2771 GCA_964352485.1 uncultured Nannocystaceae bacterium
CAAGGCCCCTCTGGGGTTGGGCTGATCGTCGCCGGCGCGCTGACCATGGCCGCGGGTCTCGGCGCGACTTCGATGATCATCGTCGGTGGCATCAACCGCCGAAAGGCCAGGAGGGTCCTGGACCGGGAGAACAGCGAGGACGCGACCGAGCTCGAGATGATGATGCTGGAGAGCGAGAAGGAGAACGCGCGGGACAACCGCAGGCGCGCCAACGGACTCATCATTGGGGGTTCGATCGCGACCACGGTGCTGCTGGCCGGCGGCGCTACGATGCTGGGCATCGGAATCAAGCGCAGACTGCGCTACATGGCGTTTGCGCCCAACATGGGCCGCGGCTACGTCGGTTTCAGCCTGCAGGGGCGTTTTTAGAATCTCAACCCCCTCATCAGCGTATGTCTAAAGGACACATGAGCGGACATGTCAGCTAAGCGGCTTCTCGTCATCGGGGACATGGTCTCCGGCATGTCCGACGCGGTGACGCCGTACGTCGGTCAGCTCGTGGATCCCGCCGCTGGAGGTGGGGCGCCGCAGACCGCTGCGATGGAGTCCGCGTCTTCGCCCCCCTCCGCAGGTGGCTGCGTGATGACCGTCAATGGCCTCCCGGTGGCTCACGCGGGCTGTGTGTCGATGGCCACGCCACCGCTCCCGCAGGCGCGCCCGCTCGCGTTTTGCACCGGGATCACGCTCAATGGAAAACCCCTGCTCGTCGAGCTCGGTCAGTTCATGGCCACGCCGATGGGCTCGCTCGCCTCCACCGCCGTGACGCAGCAGTCGGTCCGCTGCAGCAAGGCCGTGACGGCGCCTTCAGGGGCCGAATTCGACGGTTCGACCACCGCGGGGGACTCCGTCGGAGGCACCGTGCCGCGTCGCGACTACGGACAGCCCAGCGCCGAGCACGTGATGGCATCGCGGATCTCTACGGCGCGCCTGGCCGACATCCTTCCCCCCGAATACCAGCAACTCGTGGGCGACCCGGTCGATGTGGCGACGGGGGCTGTGGTCACCTGGCAGGTCGACGACCACTCGCCCAGCTTCGGCCTGAAGTTCGAGCGACGCTACACGTCGCACCGAAGTGACCGCGAGAGCGCTTTGGGATGGGGCTGGAGTCACAGCTTCGACCAAGCCGTCTGGCTCGAGCCGGGGCGGGTGGTGCTCCGGGACGCCGGGCGAGAGATCGAGTTCGACACGTTTGATCTGCTCGACCAGGTCACACGCGCCGGCGACGTGCTGCGCGACCCCACGGGTCGCTGGACCCTGACCAGCCACGGTCGCAATGCTTGGGAGCTGTTCGACGGCAGCTCCTCCCGCTATTTCCTGCCCATGCCCGGAACCTCGGGGCAGGACAAAGATCGTGGCCTGGCGATGCTGTCCACCATCGCCAGGCCAGGCCAGCCGCTCGTCGAGATGCACTACGACGACCGAGCCCGGCTGAGCTCAGTGCGGACGAGCGGGCAGGCCGTGTTCTCGCTTCGCTATGATCGCGATGGTCGTCTCGAGTCGATCAACGATCGCGTGATGCGATATGCGTACTCCGCGGCTGGAGATCTGACCGAGGCCCGCGATCTCGAGGGGCACGCGCGGCTGTACGAATACACCGAGCATCTGCTGGTCCGCGAAACGAACCGCCGCGGCGGAGCGTTCCACTACGGCTACGATGGTCATGAGGCGGGCGCCCGGTGCGTCCGAACCTGGGGCGATGGCGGCCGACTTCATCGGATGATCGCCTACGAGAATGGGACCACGCTGGTCACCGACAGCCTCGGCGAGCGCACGACGTACCGGCTCTCGGCAATCGGGTTGGTCACCTCCATCACCGATCCGCTGGGTGCGGTGACCGAGTTCAAGTACGACGACCAGCTGCGCCTGACGTCGGTTCGTCACCCCGACAAGACCCGCTCCGTCGACGTCTACGACGAGGCGGGCAATGTCGTGAAACATCGCGACCACGGCGGGGCGACCTGGCAGATGGAGTACGACCACAACGGCCGAATCGTGGCGGGGGTGGACGCCGGGGGCGGCCGCTGGGAGTTCAGCCACGATCTCGACGGTCGGTTGTGCCGGGTGCAAGACCCCGAGCAGCACACCTTCCGCATGGAGTACGCCCAAGGGCGTTTGAGCAAGATCGTCGATCCCCTGGGGCGCGTGCTCGAGGTGTCGCTTGGACCCGCCGACGAGCTGCTCGAGCTGCGCGCACCGTGGCAGCCCAACATGACCTTCGAGTACGACGGCACGGGGCGGCTCACGGCCGCATCGACCGAGACCGGCGACGAGGCTCGTTGGTACTACGATGCCGCGGGCCAGCTCGTGGGTGCGATGCGAGGGGGAACGCTGACCCAGTGGCGTCGTGATCCCGAAGGCTCCGTCACCCAGCGCCAGAGCGACCAAGAACTCGAGGTCTATGTGCGCGACTCGTTTGGCCGGCTGCTTCGGCGGCACGGGGACGGCGTCGACATCTCCTACCACTACGACACCGAGGACCGCTGCCTGCAAGCTTCCTGTGAAGACGGTCCGCGGGTCGAGTTCGTTCGAGATGCGACCGGTTTGGTGCAGAGCTATCGCGTGGACGGTGGCGAGCCCACCGAGCTGCAACGCACCGACGGCGTCCTCACTGCGCTGGTGACCGACGAGCAAACGGTGACCATGGCCTGGGATGCGGCAGGGCGCCTGCTAAGGTGTTCTGACGGCGATGGCCAAAGAACCTACGCCTACGGCGATGACGGCCTGCTCCGGGCGTTCTCCACCTCCACCTCCACCTCCACCTCCACCACCAC
>CAYGTG010001224.1:0-2770 GCA_964352485.1 uncultured Nannocystaceae bacterium
GTGGGTGATCGGAGAGGACGCGGCGAGCGTCGCGGCCACACTGAGCGCGGCAGGAAGCACCGCGCAGGTGTTGCCATGGGGCGAAGCGCTGCCGTCCGAGGCTGCCGGACTCGTGGTCGTCGCCCCGCTGGAGGCGGACCACGCTTGGACGAAGCAGGCGTTCGCACAGGTTCGGCAGGCCCGCGCCACCCTGCGAGGCGAGGGCCAAGATGCCGCGCTGCTGCTCTTCGTGACCCGGATGGGCGGACGGTTCGGGCTCGGCGGCACGGACAGGCCGTTGCATGGCGCGCTGCTCGGCCTTGCGAAGACCGCCGCACGCGAGTGGGACGACTGCTGCGTTCACGCCGTCGACCTGGCGGAACTCCATGCGCTCGGCGTCGCAGCGCCGAGGTTCGGGTCCTCGTGTGTCGAACTCGGGGTCGACGAGGGCGGCGATGTGCACACGGTCGGCCTGAAGCGGCTGCCCGAGCCCGCGCAGGTCCCCGTGGCGGTCCTCGAAGCCGGAGACGTCGTCGTGCTCACCGGGGGGGCCCGTGGCGTGACCGCGCAGGTGGCCCGGGCCCTCGCCGAGCAGGTCGCGTGCACGCTGGTGTTGGTCGGGCGGTCTCCGGTGCCCGGCGATGCCCCTGCGCATCTGCAGGGGGCCACGACGGAAGCGGACGTCCGGGCGGCAATCCTCGCCGGTCCGCGGCCTCCCTCCGATCCGGCGACGCTTCGGGATGCGGTTCGGGCCGCCTGCGGGGCCGCCGAGATTCGAGACACCCTGGCTGCGATCGCGGCCGCCGGCGCTGCGGCGGAGTACCGCAGCTGTGATGTCCGCGATGGTGAGGCCGTGGCCAGCCTGGTCGCGGCCGTGCGCGCGGCGTTCGGTCCAGTGCGCATGCTGGTCCACGGTGCCGGCGTGCTCGCCGATAAGGTCATTGTCGACAAGACCGACGCCGATCTGCAGAGGGTCTACGACACCAAGGTCCTCGCGGCGCAGCACCTGCTGTCGGCGCTGGACCCCGATGATCTGCGCGCGGTGGTGATGTTCAGCAGCTCCACGGCCCGGTTCGGCCGGGTGGGGCAGGCGGACTACGCCATGGCCAACGAGGTCCTCAACAAGCTGGCGCAACGCTTTGCCGCCGCGCATCCCCAGGCTCGCGTCCGCTCGATCGGATGGGGACCCTGGGAGGGCGGCATGGTGACGCCCGCGCTGGCCAAGATGTTTGCCACCGAGGGCGTGCAGACCATCGGCATGAAGGCTGGCGCGGACACCCTGCTGGACCTGCTCGCGACGGAGGGCGCGGCCGAGGTCGTGGTGCTGGGCTCGGGCTCGGACCTGCCGGGCGCCGTGATGATCGAGGCACCGGCCGCTCCCGCAGCGCTGGGCCGCACAGACACGATCTTCGCGCGCACGATCGGGGTCGAGGACCACCCGTTCCTGGCCAGCCATGCGATCGGAGGCAAAGCGGTCCTGCCGGCGGCCATGATGATGGAGTGGTTCGCCCACGCCGCGACCGCGCAGCACCCGGGCTTGCGCTTCGTCGGCCTCGAGAATCTCGAGGTCTACCGCGGGGTGAAGCTGGGGCGCTCCGACAAGGTCGCCCTACGCATCGAGGCCTCCGCGGTCCACAAAGATGGAGACCAGTTTCATGTGCCCATGACCCTGTGCTCCGGCGGGGGCAACGGGCATGCGGTCGTGCACGCGCGGACGACCGTCGTCCTGGGGCCCTCGACCCAGCGCGCCGATGGGGCCGCCGACGCGCCGCGCGGGGACCTGCCTCCGTACGGAGAGTCGGTCGACCGCATGTACGCGACGCGGCTGTTCCACGGCACGGCCCTGCAGGGAATCACCAGCATCGATGGCCTCGCCGCTCCCGGCATCAACGCCACGGTTCGTGGTGCTCCTCGTCCGAAGGAATGGATGGACGCGCCGGTTCGCGGGCGATGGATCACCGAGCCGCTCGCGATCGACTGCGGTCTTCAGGCCGTCATCGTGTGGAGCGGCACCCAAGCGGGCAGTCCGTCGCTGCCCAGCAAGCTCGGCACGTACCGGCAGTTCCGGCCCTTTCCCGCCGGGGGCAGCACGCTTGGCGTCCGCATCGCGGAGCAGTCCGGAGCGCGGGTCGTGGCCGAGCTGGATTGGTACGATGACACCGGTGCTGTCTTGGCCCGTCTGACCGGGGCCGAGTTCACCCTCGACCCCAGCTTGACCCAGGCCTTCACCCGAAACCGCGTGGAGTAGGCGGATGCGCAGCCCGGTCGCGATCGTGTCGATGGGAGCCGTGCTCCCGGGTGCTTCCTCGGTGGATGCCTTTGGGGCCCTCGTCGCTGCGGGGCGCGATGCAACGCGCGAGGTGCCCGCGCAGCGCTGGGTCCTGTCTCCGCAGCAGGCCGTGGTCCCCGGCGAGGTCGCACCCGATCGCGTGCGCTCGGCGCGGGCCGGCTTGCTCGACGACGCCGCGTGGCAGGGACCCCTGCCGGGCTTCGATCTGCTGCCCCACGAGCGCCGGGGGCTCGATCCATCCGTTCAAGTGCTGCTCGCGGCCGCCTCCCAGGCCTGGGATGGACTGCGCCAGGTCGACCGGGACCGCACGGCCGTGGTGCTCGGCAACATCGTGCTGCCGACCGAGGGGGCCAACGCGCTGTCGCAGTGGGTCGTCGGCCGAGAGCTCGAGGCCCGCCTGGGCCTGCCTCCGTCGGCCGAACCGGCACCCTCGATGTGGAACCGCTGGGTCGCGGGTCTTCCCGCCGGCATTCTGGCCCGGACGCTCGGCCTCGGTGGCGA
>CAYGTG010001225.1:0-2768 GCA_964352485.1 uncultured Nannocystaceae bacterium
GCTCCGCCGGGTTGTGGTTCGCTCTACGTCGAGCTCGCGGACCGCGACGGCCCCCCGGACCTGCCCGCAATCGTCGCCGGATTGGTCGAGATGGGGGCGCTATCGGCCGCAAGCAACGTCGCATTCGCCGACGTGCACGACATCGAGTATGCCTACGTGGTGTTCGATGAGGGCTACGCGAGCGCCCGCGAGGCGTTGTTGACCCACCTCGAGGGCCTGGGGATTCGCAGCTGCGGCCGCTATGGCGCATGGATCTACAACTCGATGGAGGACAGCATCCTCGCAGGAATGGAGGCCGCGAAGTGGCTGAGCAGCTGAAGGACCCCGAGGTCACCGTCGTCATCCCGGTCTACAACGAGGCCGAGATCCTGGGCCGCAGCGTCGAAGACCTCGTCAATGGGCTTCGTTCGCTGTTGGGCGAGGGAGGCTTTGAGGTGGTGCTGGCCGAGAACGGAAGTCGGGACGGCACCCCGGAGCTCGCCGCCGCCCTGTCCGAGCGGTTCGAGGAGGTCAGCACATTCTCGTACCCGGAGCCGAACTATGGGGGAGCGCTCCGCGAAGGTATCTATCGGGCCCGGGGGCGCTTCGTCGTGTGCGAGGAGATCGACCTTTGCGACCTCGACTTCCACGCCCGTGCACTCGATGTCTTGCGCAGCGAGCAGGCGCAGATGGTCATCGGGTCCAAGGCCATGCGCGGCGCGAATGACCAGCGCCCCCTGAAGCGACGCGTCGCGACGCTGGCCTACAATGGCCTGCTCCGGGTCACGCTCGGTTTCCGTGGCACCGACACCCATGGCCTCAAAGCGTTCGCGCGCGCGCCGCTGCTGCCCATCGTTGCAGGCTGTGTCGTCGAGCACGACGTGTTCGCCAGCGAGCTGGTGATTCGGGCCCAGCGTGCCGGGCGGGTCTGTCGAGAGATTCCGGTCGAACTCAATGAAAAGCGGGCCCCGTCGATTCGATTGGGCGCTCGGGTTCCGCGAGTCCTCAAGAATCTGATGCGTCTGATGGTGTCCATCCATCTGACGCCCGAGCATGATGGGCCCCCTTCCGAGTCCGCAGCGCGCGAGTGATGCCGGGACGCAGCACCGCGGTCAGCGTCGACCTCGACGACCTGGGTTGCTACTACGCCGTGCACGGAGTCGACGGCCAGGCTCGGCGGCTCGCGCTGACCCGCTGGCTGCCGCGATTCCTCGAACTGTTCGAGACGCTGCGAATCAAGGCGACCTTCTTCGTCATCGGCCGCGACCTCGAAGCCGACCTGCGCGACACGGGGGAGGGTGCCGAAGTGTTGCGTGCCGCCGTTGAGGCGGGGCACGAGCTGGCCAGCCATTCGTGGTCGCACGCGTACGACATGAGCGCATGGGACCAGGCTCGCGTGCTCGAGGACCTGCGTCGCTGTGACGCGCTGTTGAGGGAGGTTGGAGCCTCGCCGTGCGGATTTCGAGCGCCCGGATACACGCATGGCATGCCGATGCTTCGCGCGGTCTCCCAGATGGGCTATCGCTATGACAGCTCGAGTCTCCCGTCCCCGGCGTACTACGCGGGCAAGCTTGGGGTCCTGGCTGCGATGGCGATCTCGGGGCGTCGTTCATCGTCTCGGTTTCGAGGGGGGCGGTCGTTCCTGGGTCCGACGACGCCGCATCAGCGTACAGACCTCGCCTTGGTCGAACTGCCGATGAGCGTATCGCCGCTGCTGCGCCTGCCGATCATCGGCACGACGGTGCTCGGTGGCCCGCGGTGGCTACGCACGCGCTTGGCCGCGGCTGCGGAGCACCTGCCGCACTTGCACCTCGAACTGCACGCAATCGATCTGGCCGATGCGGCCCGCGATGGTGTCGAGCCGGCGCTCCCCGAGCTGCGCGTGCCGCTTGCGACCCGTGAGGCGAGGCTCATACAGCTGTTGCGAAGTCGGGGAGAGAGCATTCGCCTCGATCATCTGGCCGACATGCTCTGAGGGGCATTGCCCCGTCATGCGCCTGCGAGTCACCGCTTCTTGGCGCGCTCGCGAGGCTCGGCTGAACCCTCGCGACGTGCGGCCTGCGTCGCGAGACGATCGGCTTCCTCGTTCCCGGGGTGACCGGCGTGTCCCTTGATCTTCAGCAGCTCCAGCTTGGGCAGCCGGGTCATCTGTTCTTTGATCTTGGCGATGATCTCCAGATTGGCCTTGGCCTTCCACCCGCCGATCAACACGCCAAGGCTCCACCCGCTGTCCGTGTACAGGTGGATGTTTGTCTCCTGCTCAGCCTCGGTGATCTCCTCGAGCGCGCGCAGGATCGCGGTCAGCTCGGCGATGTTGTTGGTGCCGCTGCCGATGTATTCGCTGAGCTCGAGCGTCGACTCGGGGCGCTGCAAGAACACGCCGATCCCTGCGGGTCCCGGGTTTCCCGAGCAGGCGCCGTCGGTATAGATGATGATCGTGTCCGCGTCCGGAGGTGCGCTGGGCTGCTCTTTGAGCGCGGCCTTGCTCGTCGCGGCGGCGGCTGAGTTTCCACCCATGGCTTCATCGGCCACGACCTCACCGTTGATGTCGGTGATGTTCTCCGGGGCAGCTTTGTAGGACTTCGAGGCGCCGAGCCGGTAGCGAAGCTCGACCCGACCACGGTGCACGATCGGTTTCCCGGCCGGGAGAACGCGCACGTAGACTTCCTCACCTTTGAATTCGTACTTCTTCCAGGGCATGGGGGGCGCGCAAGCCTACAGAGCGGCGACCGATGGGGCTAGCAGCCCGTGGTGAAACCCGACACGACGTCTCACTCGTCTTTTTCGCT
>CAYGTG010001226.1:0-2753 GCA_964352485.1 uncultured Nannocystaceae bacterium
GTGGGGAAGTTGATGACGTAGCGTGGGGGCGCGGCGGGGTTGCGCCAGATGTGCATGCGGCCGGGGGTGAGTTCGCCGGCTTGGCAGGCGGCGAGGTAGGCGTCGAGGTAGGCGTCGAACATTGGCGGGAAGGCGCGCTTGAAGGTAAGTGCGAGGCCCTTGCCCATGAACGTACGTCTTTGCCGTGAACGGCCAGCAGGCTCGAGGAAGATACCTGTACCTGCGGTCCGGTCCGGCTTGCCGATGTCCAGCTGCTCGGCCACCATCATGCCCGGTGGCCGACATCCAGGTTCACATCGACACCCTCGAGTACACGCGAGAGGGGCTCAAGACGCGCGAGCCGATCAACCTGCAGGTCGGCTCGCACAACCGTGTGGTGCTGATCCGGCCCACGCGCGCACGGCCATCGTCGGCCGGCATGGGGGGCTTTGCGGAAAACTCGTGCTTTCCCACTCCATCGGCGCTCGCCGTCTTCCTCTCCATCAGCCTCTCGGACGCGCTCGTCGATCTCTTCAACGGCTTCTTCGGCAAGGAAGAAAAGCCCGACGCTCGCGTGTTCCAGCTCTACGGCCACGCCGACGCGACGGGGGACGAGGCGGGGAACAAGGCGCTCTCTGAGAGGCGGGCGGAGGCGATGCGCGCGATCCTGACGCGAGACGTCGAGGCGTTCGTCGCCCTGGGTGAACAAGAGCAGTGGGGCGCTGCAGAGCAGCAGGTGATGCTGCGGGCCCTCCAGTGCGATCCGGGGGCGATCGACGGCGAGCCGGGCGACCTCACACAGGGCGCAACCCGTGACTTCCAGAGCGACTATATCGCCGGAGTCTTTCATGCCCACACCGACCTCACACCAGCCGACCCTGACCTGCGCGTCGACGGCGAGCTCGGGCCCAAGACCTACAAGGCGCTGCTCGAGGCGCTGGTCTTGGGCTGCTCGCCCGGCATCCCTGCGGAGCAACTCCACCCCTCGCACCCCGCCGTGGGTTGCAGCGAATACAACCTCATCAGCGAGGAGTCGACGAGCGCGAACCGCCGAGTGACGCTCGTCGTCCACGAGCAGCTCCCGGTGCATCACGACGCCGCGCCCTGTACCGAAGGCGATCACGCCGCCTGTCCCTACGACAGTCGAGATCGCTCCGGGTGCCTTTGGTACCGGGAGCACGTGCGCGACCCGGTGCAGGAGGAGTTCGCCCACCACCACTACGACCTACGCTGGCTCCCCCTCCCCAACGGGGGCGTGTTGCTCAGCGCCCTCACCACGCTGCAGGATGGGGACGACGTGACGTTTCAGGCCTTCCGGACCGGCGATGTCAGAGGGCCCGAAGACGTTCACGAGGACAATCTCCAGGAGCCGGTGAGCGAAGCTCTCGCCGGCATCGTGCGCTCAGGCGTGGCGCAGGTGGTCTGGATGCCCCGAGCCGAAGCCGAGCCGTTCGATCCATACGATATCGATGACTGGTATGTCGCGGTCGATTTCGAGGCCGCCGTTGCAGACCCCGGAGCGGTGTGGAGGTCAGGCCCGACACTTCGTCCGCCGGTGTTTCGGATTCGCGGTGGAGGAGCGGAGGCGCTGTCCAAACCGCCCGGGCAGGATCCACACCGTATTCGCGTGCAGGGTCGTGACGGTGCCGCCTCGACGGAGACGCTGCACGCTGTGGGCATCGACGTCTATGGGCGCCTGCTGGACGTACCGCTTCAGGACGGGCGGTCGACCAGCGAACGGGCGATGCGCGACGAGCCCACCCCGGTCATCCAGTTCGAAATACGCGGCGCCCAGGGGCAGGACAAGGAGAGCAGATCATGACCGACCCCGTCATTCCCGGCCTGATGCGCACCCGGATCAACCTGGGCACGGCCAAGCGTCCGCGCCAAGAGTTTTTCTACTTGATCAACCTCTCCGAGATCACCCGTGCCGTCATCGAGGGAACGCCCTCGCTGGGGCCGAACGACGGAAGTGACTCGAAGGACTTCTGGACCGACTTCGAACTCGGCAAGCTGATCATCAACTTGAGTCCGAGCGCGGTGGCGGAGCTGTCGGAGGATGACAAGCTGCGACTCGCGCGGAATACGATCGACATTTTCGATAGCACCGATCTGAACAAGCAGGCTTGGACCCACGCACGCGGTAATGGCGGCTGGCACAGCGTGCTGGTCGATGCCGAGGGCTCGGTCGAGATGGGGCCCACGATTCTCTACGTCCGTGAGAGCGAAGTCCGGCACAGGACGCTCCAAAAGCGGTACCGCGAACTCTGCGCTCAGCGGACATACCGGGCCTTCTACACCGACGCTCACTACCTCGGCCGGCTGGCGAAGTTCGAGGACAAGTACCTCGAGCCACTCAGAGCCCTGCAGGCCGAGCTCGATGAGTCCGTCGCGATCGTCAGACATGCGAGCAGCCGCGTGTCCAACGCTCACCTCGCCGTGGTGGCGATGTTTGACTGCGCGTCCTCGGGGGAGCACCGCAAGAAGCTGTGGAATAGCTCCGCACCAAGAGAGCCGGATCTCGATGTTTTCGGGAAGCTCGTCCCTCGGACGCCATCCTCAGCCGAACGCGACAACGCAGGAGTAGTCCGAGACCGTTACCTGCCCGCCCTCTTCAAGAGCCTCTCGGAGTTGCTCACATGGATGAGCAGCGGCCACGCCAAAGGCGGCCAGACCTTCGCCGAAGCGACGCTACGAAACGCCAGGGCGAAGGAGCTTCTCGACGGTCTTCGCGCCGACGACGACATCCTCACCCTCCTGCAGAGCCACGAGTA
>CAYGTG010001227.1:0-2751 GCA_964352485.1 uncultured Nannocystaceae bacterium
GTGCACCACGAGCGCGCCCGTGGGCGTTCGCAGTTTCTCCCGGTCCCCCCGCAGCAGGGTGAAGCGCAGCGCGAGGATCAGCAGCCCGACGGTGAGCACCCCCAACCCCGAGAAGGAGAACGCGCTCCCATCGGCGAAGGCGGAGGCCAGGCGGCTGAACCAGGACATCGACGGCTCGGCGGCGGGTTAGAACGGCTTGTAGACCGCGAGCCAGGCACCGACTCCACCCACCAGCGGGAGCAGCAGGTACCAAGCGCTGCCCATCGGGCGCTTGACCAGGGCCATCGCGCCGCCAAGGAACAGCCACACGGCGAACTTACCGAACAGCCACGTGGGCCAGCCGCTCTTCATCATGCCGAGCTTCGCCATCAGGCCGAAGCCCGCCACGAAGATCACCAGCAGCGCGACGCCGTGCAGGATCATCAAGGGTTTGCGAGCGGCCTTTTTCTCCGTCTCGCTCCCGCCCCGCAGCGTGACCATGGCCAGGCCACCCATCGCGGTGAACAGCACGAGAATCGCCAGAAGGTGAAGGACTTTGTAGAACTCGTAGGGCATGGCGGGTCGGCGGACTATCGCGCGCCACCGTAGCGCGCGCCAAGCATCTCGCACAGATCGGTCAACGCGGCCTCATCGGGCTTCCCAAAAGCAGCCCGGTGGTCGGAGTCCACGTCGAGCACTGCGAAGGTCTCGCCGCTGGCGCCAAGCACGGGCACCACGATCTCCGATCGGGTGGAGCTCGAGCACGCGATGTGGCCTGCAAAGGCCTCCACGTCCTCGACGCGCTGGACCTGCCGAGTCCGGGCCGCCGCACCACAGACCCCGCGCCCAAACGGGATACGCAGGCAACCGTGGCCGCCCTGGTAGGGGCCCACCGCGAGCAGCTCGGAGGTCACGGTCCGGTAGAAGCCGGTCCAGTGGAAGTAGTCGAAGCCGTGGTGCAGCTCGCATGCCACCGTGGCCATCGCACTCACCCAGTCGTCTTCGTCGGCCAGCAGGCTGTCGATCACCTGCCGCACCTGCGCGTACCGGGTCGTGCGTTCCACCGCAGGTGCGTTCAGCAGGAGCGGTTCCATCGCGCTGAGCATACTTCCGGAGCCCCCAGACGACCATTCGGACACAGTACGCGCGCGTGGGCAACTCGGTGGGCATGGATTCTGTGGCGGGGGGATCGTATCGTCCCGGGCTCGCCCCACCTCCTGGGGCGCAGGAGATCCCGCCGTGTCCCAAGACGCCCGCAAGGCAGCTGCCCTCATCGAAGAACGCGCCCCGGGGCGCTCCCCCAAGATTGGCCTCGTGCTCGGCTCTGGCCTCGGTGGACTGGGCGACCAGGTCGAAGACGCCATCTCGTTTTCGTTCGCGGAGCTTCCGGGCTTTCCCGAGCCGACCGTCGAAGGCCACGCCGGCCGATTGATCTTGGGCACTTTGGCGGGGGTTGAAGTCGCCTGCCTGCAGGGCCGCGTCCACCTGTACGAAGGCCACCCCGCGAGCAGCGTGCAGCCGCTCGTTCGCACCCTCAAGCTGCTGGGCTGCGAAACACTGGTCCTCACCAACGCGGCAGGCGCGCTCGACCTGGACGCCAAGCCTGGTCAGCTGATGCTGATCACCGACCACATCAACGGGCAGGGCACCAGCCCGCTGCTGGGCAAGAACGACGACAGCTTCGGCCCCCGGTTCCCCGCCATGACCGGGGCCTACTCCAAGGCGCTGCAGGAGCGCATCAAAGCGGTCGCAGCAACCCAGGGCGTCACGCTTCGCGAAGGCACATACATGGCGCTGCTCGGCCCCACGTTCGAGACGCCGGCGGAGATCCGCATGTGCCAAGCCGTGGGTGCCAACGCGGTGGGCATGTCCACCGTGCCCGAAGTCATCGTGGCCCGTCACTGCGGCATGGAGTGCGCCGCAGTCTCGGTGCTCACCAACATGGGCGCGGGTCTGTCCGACGAAGAGCTCAGCCACGACCAGACCCTCGAGTTCGCGCACAAGGCCTCCGCCACCCTGCAGGAACTCATCAAGGGCTTCGTCGGCACCTTCGCGTAGCCGCAGGTGAGTCTCAGGCGCGTCCCAAGCAGCAAAAAACGCGGGAAGGAACACACGACATGGGCAAGAAGAAAGACAAAGACGCCAAGGCGCTTCGGGCAGTGGAAGCACCCAAGGAGCGGCACACCTTCGAGCGCAACCCGGGCACCGCGCTCGAGCTCGATTGGGTCCGTGACGTTCGTGTGAACCGCAGCGCGGTCGAACGGCGAGCCGCCACGATTCCAGGCCGGCGCAGCATCAAGAAAGAGTGGCAGGCGGCCTGGCTGGTCCGCGCAATCCAGTGCATGGACCTCACCACCCTCTCCGGCGACGACACCCCCGGACGCGTGCAGAGGCTGTGCGCGAAGGCTCGCCAGCCCCTGTCGTCCTCGCTGATCGATGGTTTGGGCCTGGGGCACGTGGGCCTCACCACCGGAGCGGTGTGCGTCTATCACGAGATGGTCCCCACCGCGGTCGCAGCCCTCGAAGGGACCGACATCCCCGTCGCCGCTGTCTCCACCGGCTTCCCGCACGGCCTCTCCCCGCTCAAGCAGCGCATCAAGGAGATCGAAGCCTCCGTCGCTGTGGGGGCCAAAGAGATCGACATCGTCATCACGCGCGCCCACCTGTTCACCGGGAACTGGCAGGCGATGTACGACGAGGTCAAAGCCTACCGCGAAGCGTGCGGCGACGCCCACATCAAGACGATCTTGGCCACGGGCGATCTCAACACCC
>CAYGTG010001228.1:0-377 GCA_964352485.1 uncultured Nannocystaceae bacterium
CTCATGGGCACCATCACCGCGGCGCGGGTCAACCGCTTTGGCACCGACAGCCGTGGCGGACGCGGCGAGTCCTGGGGCTGCGGAGCTGCGGCCTCCCCGGTCGGCTCCGCCGGGGTTTGAGCGTCGCCCGCTGGGGCTGCGGCGCGCGCCGGCCGAGAGCCTGCGACGGTGAGGAGGGCCACGCCCAAGGCGACCCGGCCGATCGGGGATGCGCGCACGTCCGGAGCATGAACCACGCATGCCCACAAGGGCAAGCAGGCGGCCGCTCACGCGCAGCGTAGCGCGCGGGTTGCCCTGTGTTGCCGCCTGGCCTACGTTCCGCGGTCATGGCATCGGCGACGTCCAAGGTCCTCGAGCTTGTCGGCGCATTCCTGCTC
>CAYGTG010001228.1:387-2740 GCA_964352485.1 uncultured Nannocystaceae bacterium
CTGATCACCCGAGAGGATGATGCAGCGCCACCCGCGAATACGGAGGCTTCACCGGAGTCGGTCGCGACTGCGGACGACGCCCGCGAGCCTGCTTCAATCTACGCCGACGAACCCGGGGATCGCGACGGCGACCCGGAGCCCTCCGCGGCGGGGGACGACTCTGGTGGAGACGATGCACCGCCTGCCGGTCCCGTCCCGCCTCATCGCCTTCCGAACGAGGCGGGGACATACACGGCGTATCCCGCGGTGTTCGAGGACATACCGCCGATGGACGACGAGGCGAAGAAGGCCTATCCGCGCCACGGCCTGGTCACCTCCCTGGCCGCGATCGTCCGCGAGCGCGCAGATCTCGAGTCTCCGATTCTGGGAATCCTTCGCTCGGGCACCCGCGTTCGCGTGGACGCCGAGCGCACCTTCGGGGGCGGCTGTTCCGAGGGTTGGAACAAGATCTACCCCAAGGGATGGATGTGCCGAAAAGCGGGGCTGACGGTCTCGGACTCCCCGCCCAACGACAGGATCCTCTCGGTGCCCCAGCCGAAGCTCGAACAACCACTTCCTTACGAGTACTGGCGTGTAAAGGACGAGATGACGCCCTTCTTCCACCGCTTGCCCAGCTTCGGCGAGCAGGACGACGCCGACACGGCCGGATCGCAGTGGTACGCGAAGCACAAGCGCGAGCCCATGCCGACCGATCGCAGCGCCCGCCCCGCGGAGGTCCCCGCAGTCGTGAAGGAGTACATGAACTCCGGCTACTACGTGACCAAGGCCGGCGAGGAGATGAAGAGCGAGCGCCGGTTCCTGCGGACGACGCTTGGCTCGTACGCGCGCAAGTACCAACTCAAGCCCAAAGAGTCGCCCGAGTTTCAGGGACAGCTGCTGCCCGGCGGCGCGGACGCTCTCCCGATGTACTTCATCCGGCGCGAGATCCCCTTCAAGAAGCGCGAGGGTGAGCTCAGTGACGTCCTCCTGGACACCGACGAATTCCCTGAGCGGCTCAGCACGCACCCCTTCGTGCGGAGCGTGCAAATGGGCCCGAAGGCCTACTACGAGGACGAAGAGGGCCGGTTGATGCGGACCTACGCGGTGGGCAAGGCGTTCAAGATCAAGCGCCCACCGGGCGTCAAGGCGAACGAGCACTGGGTCCACATCGACCTCTCCGAGCAAACGCTGGTCGCCTACGAGGGCGACGTTCCGGTCTTTGCGACGCTGGTGTCGACGGGCAAGGATCCTGGCATGACGCCCATCGGCGTCCACCGGGTGCAGATCAAGCACATCGCCACCCCGATGCGCGATCAACCCGAAGAGGAGGAGGCGTACTCGATCGATGACGTGCCATGGACGCAATACTTCGCCGGGAGCATCGCGCTGCACGGCGCGTTTTGGCATGCCGGCTTTGGCCAGGCCCGAAGCCACGGCTGCGTCAACCTCTCGCCGGCCGACGCCCGGTGGGTGTTCGGATTTACAGAGCCAAGGGTCCCGCAAGGGTGGCATGCCATCGCACCTCTGGCCCGGGGCGAAAAGGGCAGCGCGGTCGTCGTCACCGAGTAGTGCGGCCCACGCACGCCACGGCTCAGCGTACGATGACGGGGCCGCCACTGCGGCACGGAAACACGCATGAAGATCGCAGAAGGGACCGTCGTCACCCTCGCCTACGACATCACCTCCGCCCAGGGGGAGATCATCGAAACGTCTGACATCTCTGGCCCCATTACGTTCATGGCCGGAAGCGCCGGACTGATCAAGGGACTCGATGGTCGCTTGATGGGCATGGAGGAGGGACAGGACGAGACGTTCACGTTCTCGGCCGAAGAAGCGTTCGGCACCACCGCCAATGCCCCCACCAAGACGTTGGCGCGCACGGAGTTGCCACCGGGAGACCTCGAACCCGGCCAAGCCTTTGAAGCGACCGTCGGCCCAGGGCAGACCGTCAAGCTGGTCGTGCAAGAGGTGCAGGGAGATGACGCCGTCGTCGTGAAGCTGGTGCACCCGCTCGCCGACCAGGAGATCGGGATCAGCGCCAAGGTGTTGGCCGTTCGCGCGGCGACCTCGGCGGAGAAGGCGTCCGGCAAAGCGATGATCGCACCGCCACCGCCGCCTCCCAAGGCCTGAGGGCGAAGCGCCCGCCCTCAAAACGTCGCGCCGACGTCGAACACGAAGCGGCCGTTTTGGTCGTCGGTCGGGCGGACGTTGCCCGGGAGAATCGCGTTGGGGACAAGGACCGCATAGCCAAGCGCGACGGTCACGATGCGGATGTCCCATTTCACGAAGTTCACGCCGACGCTGCGCCTGACGTCACGACGGGGGATCACGTGGCTCCATCGTTGGGTGAGAACGCCGGCGTCGATGAAGAACG
>CAYGTG010001229.1:0-2736 GCA_964352485.1 uncultured Nannocystaceae bacterium
AACTGACGGTGACCCTCCGAACGCCACCGGTGCCCTTCTTGTCAGCCTCAGTGTAGATCTTGGGCCCTTCGGCGAACACCAACTCCGCGACCGGAAGCGCCTCGGGAGTTCCGTTGCCCAGCACGCCGACGTTGACCTCGCGTCCGTCGATGTAGCGTTCGACCAGAACATCCTGGCTAAACTCCTTGAAGATCAGGCCTGCGGCTTCGCGAAGCTCTTCCTCATTGTTGACGACCTTGATCCCAAATGAGACGGCTTCGTTCTTCGGTTTGACGATCAGCGGATAAACGAGGTCCGGCGCCGCAAAGTCCGCATCCTCGAGGACTGCGAACTGAGGCGTCGAGACCCCGTTCTGAACGAACAGCATCTTTGCGACGACCTTGTCCAAGGCGAGCGAGTGACCCAGCGGGCCGGAACCGACGTACGGGATCCCGACCATCTCCAAGATCCCCGGCACATGCGTGTAGCGGGCGTCCCCTTGAATACCGTAGGAGAGGTTGAACGCCATGCCCGGCTTCTCCCCTTTGAGCGCCTGCGGCATGAATTCCTCGAGTCGCTTGATGAGGTCCTTGTCCCCCTCGAAGGCCTGCACCTGGTGGCCGCCTTTTTTCAGGGCGTTGACGATCCGCTGGATCGACTTGAGGCCGTACTTTTCTCGCGAGGCACGGCCAAACAGGTTGATGACCTTCTTGCTCTCGCGGTTGTAAATGACGGCGACTTTCATCGGCGGCAGTGTACGCGGCAACCGCACCGCCTGGAGGTCCTTCGCGGTGCCCACCAAGCCCTGCGGCTCGTTCCTCAGAGACTCACAGCCAAACTGACCGGTCCACAGGCCTCTGCTTTGGACACAGGCTTACGAAGCTCCCGGGGCAGAACAAAAAAGCCGCTCCCGAATCGGCGGTTGTTTGGAGGGCACCACGCAACCGCCGCTCCGGGAGCGGCACCGAATCACTTCGGAGTCGTGTTCGAACCTGTCCGAAGTCTGGGGGGACGGCGTCTACGCGAAGCCGCAGGGGACATGCACTTGGCTCCTCAACGGGGGCCGCTCCGCTCGCTTTCACTTCGACCCACCGAAGCCGCGAGAAGATTCGGTGGGCCGTCGATTTGTTCACGACCCCACCGGCGGCCCGGGGCAACGACGTCGAATCCATGAGATCAAACGTGTCGACCAACGTGGCCGTTGAGCACCCACGACAAAGGCCGCGATCCCAGGGGACCGCGGCCTCGAGTCGTTGCGGGACGGACGCCTACTCGGCTGCTGCAGCGGAAGCCTTCTGCGCGTAGCCGGGTGCGATGCCTTCGGCCTTCATTCGCTCACCGAGGTGCTTGGCGAAGCGCGCACCGGTTCCGACCACCCCCTCGTAGTGAGGGATGACGTACAGGGGGCGGCGCACTTCGGGAGTCGCGCGCTGGTATGCGCGCAAGTCCTCAAGGCTGTAGCCGCTGTCATCGACAACGGCTTTGAACTCGGTCTTGGCTTTCGCCTTCGCTTCGCCCAAGGCCATCTGCACGCGGCTGTGTGCGTTGATCTCCCCTTCGCCCGAGGTCTCGATGGGCAGGTAGATCATGTCCTTGAAGTGGTTGATCACGGCCGATTGCGCACCGTCAGACTGCGTGCTGGGCATGCACCCGAAGGGCTTGAGCGACAGCACCATGTGGGCGATGCCTTTGACCGTGTAGTAGATGTTCTTGGCGACCTCGAGGTGGCCTTCGCCGCCCTCGGAACGCGTGTGATAGAAATCGTGCGCGAGGCGCTCCATCTCGAACATGTCGACGATTTCGTGGGCGGTTCCACCGAGCGCGATGCGGAGTCGGTCGTACTCGCGACGGTAGATCTTGTCCGCCACGAACATCGCTGCTCGCTTCTTGTAGTAGGCGGCGTCCAGCGTGACGCGCTTCTTGAGGTCCCACCACTTGAGCTCTTGGTCGGCCTCATCAAGCTGACGACGATCGCCGGCTTTGATCTTCTCCTGCCACATCAAGTAGGTCAGCCAGGTGGCGATAGGCTCGGTGATGATCTCCGCGCCCTCGACCTGAAGGAACCGGAACATGTTGAAGTTTCCGTCGCCCTCGGTGGTCTGGGCCCAGAACTCTCCGGTGACCTTCACGACGGGCTTGGGCTGAAGTCGGTCGAGCTCAACCTCGTTCATGCGGCGCGACACCTCCTCGAGCGGCTCGACGTAGTCGACGGACGTGAGCTGGTCGACGAACTTCGCCAGCAGGTCGAAGGTGTCGAGGGCTCCGCTCTCGCGCTGCTCGAGGAACCCGCGGAGGCGCCCTTTGATCTCAGCCGGCTCCTTCTGTTTGACGGCCTTGCCGAGAAACTCGAGCGCCTGAGCGAGGACGTCGTCGGTCTCGCCAGGCTTGACCTCGTACGGACGCACCTGGTTGGAGAACTCGTTGAGGAGGTCTCCCATGTTGATGCAGTTCACCAACCCCATGAAGAAGTCAGGGTTGAGGTTCAGCCCCGCCTCGACCTCGGCCTGCTTGAGTCCCCCCTTCTGCTGGAAGAGCAGCACGCGGAAGCCGTCGAAGCCGGCGTTGCGCAGCGCGAGTCGGTACTCGGCCTCGTACATGCCGAAGCGGCACGGGCCACAAGCGCCGGCCGTGATGAAGAAATACTTGTCGTTGATCTCCTGGACCGACATGCCTTTGTCGTCGCGGAGATGCTCAAGGTACTGAACCAAGTTGCCGACCGTGAAGTAGGTCGGGTTGCACTGGCCGTTGTTGCCGTAC
>CAYGTG010001230.1:0-2736 GCA_964352485.1 uncultured Nannocystaceae bacterium
AGATGTCGCTGCGTCCGTCGAGCTCTTCGAGACGAGCCTGCTCGGGGCTCATGTACGGCAGCTTACCCGCGAGTACGCCAACCTGGGTCAGTCCCGTGGTGCGGTCGGGGCGGGCCAGCCCAAGGTCGATGAGGATCGCCCGGCCGCTTCGCGCGAGCATGACGTTGTGCGGAGAGATGTCGCGGTGGACCATCCCCAGCGGATCGCCTTCGGCATCGGTGGCTTCGTGCACGGCATCGAGCCCACGCGCGACCATCTCGACGATCGCGGCTGCGTGAGGCGCAGAGAACGGACGGGCGCGGTGCAGTGCAAGCTGCCGCAGGTTGACCCCATCGATCAGCTCCAACGCCATGAAGGCGTAGCCCTTGTCCTCCCCCGCATCGACGGTACGCACGACGTTTGGGTGCCGAACCCGTGAGGCGAGCTGGGCTTCTTGCAGGAACCGGGCGGTGAACCCGTCCTCCTCCACGAGGTGAGGGTGGATCACCTTGAGGGCGAACTCACGACTGAACCCCGCGGGTGCATCGGCCAACCGCGCGAGGTATACGGACGCCATGCCGCCTGCAGCAATCCGTCCGAGGATCGTGTAGCGGCCCAGGGTCGCGACCGGGCTGGGCAGAGGAGTTGGCATGGGGGTGGGGCGAGGGCGAGTGGAGGTCGGAACTCACCGCATTGTAGGATGCGATACCTCGCACCCTGGCTTGCCGTGAGAATAACAAGCAATCGACCCGACGCCGACAACAGGTTGTTCTCCGTCCTCGACCGGGGGCTGGCGGGCCTCGGCGCGCGGGTCGAGCGGTCGGCGCAGGACAATCTGGTGCGCCGAATTGGGCCCCGCACGGTCATTCCCGACCCTCTGCCGACGTTTCCTGCTGTCGTGCCGCCTGCGGCGGTGGTCGTGCGGGTCGAGGGCCTGCCCAACCTCCTGCCCGAGGTCGGACATCTGATGCTGGCCAGGGTCCTCGATGACGACCATGGCATCGACTATCAGGCGATCCCGTTCGATTTGGACACCGGAGCCGGGCGCGCGGTGCTGTTTGAAGAACTTGCGTGCTGTACGCTCAGCTGCGGGTACCCGCGCCGGCTCAGCGACGACGCTGCCTGGGCCTGGGCTGACGCGTGGTTTGCGGAGCAGGTCGAGATTCAGCCCGTGTTTTATGGCCTCGAGGACACCCCCGACCGGTTCTGGGCCCGGGTCGCCGAGGTGTATCGGGCGCACGCCGACGTGTGTGAAGCGACGGTCGAGCGGGCGTTCCTTCAGACCGAGGCCTTGCTGCGGTGGGCCGGGGCACCCGCGGGTGTCGCCGCGCCGGCCCAACGTCTATCCTTCGGCACCTTGCTGCGCCGAGCGCGGCCTGCCGTGGCATGAACGCGTCCGTATCGACTCTTCGATGGTCCAAGAGGCTGGTGCTGTGGATCGAGGACAACCTCTGGCTCATCCTCATCGTGCTCGCTGCCTTGGGGGTGCGGCTGCACTGGAACCTCGAGGCGCATCCGGCTGGCGAGTACATCTACTCCGACATGCGCGGGTACAGCCGTCGCGCGGACTCGATGTTCCAGAGCCTGTGGGGGGTACGGGAGTACGACGCGTTCTATCCGTACGGAACCCACGTCATGCTGTGGTTCCTGCAGTGGGTGGGTGGACGAACGGCGCAGACCAAGCCCGATGAGCTCCCTGGAATCTACGCCTTCGTCTCGGGGGTCTATGCGGTCTACGGCGCCGCGCTGGCTGGCTACGGGTACGCGCTCGCTCGGCGGGTCTCGAAGTTCAAGCTCGTCCCCCCGATCGTCGGGCTGCTGCTCATTTTCTACTACCCGCTCATCTCCCTCGGTGGCTACTTCCTGTCCGAGGTGCCGTTCTCGCTGTGCCTCACCGCGGCGAGCTTCCACCTCGTCCGCATGCTCGCCACCGGAGCGAAGCGTGACGCGTGGGCGATGGGGATCTGGGTCGCGCTCGGGGTCACGCTGCGCCCCCAAATCCTGCTCAGCGTCGCGTTCATCGGCCTTTATTGGCTGGTTCTGCGCAAGCGCATGCCCAAGGCGACCGTGTCGCTTTGGGTGCAAGCGCTGCTGCCCGTACTCCTCATCCTGGGGTTCTCGGCCTGGCGGCTGCACTACCACACCGGCCGCTACGGGCTGATCTCGGAGAACGGCAAGTTCAACCAGGTCTTCGGTCGTTGCCACAACTCCAAGATCACGGCCTACCCCGACACCGCGAAGCGACGGCGAACCAGCTTTGGGCCGCCGCCGCTGATTCAACTCGCCAAGCGAGCCCAGCGAGCTCCCGGCCAGTGGCCTCAGCTCGACCCCGTTGGGGAGACGCACATCGAGTACAAGGGCTACATCGGGGACGACGACATCCTTCAGACGTTCATCGATGAATGCGTTGCACAGACGAGCTGGACCAAGCAGCTCGAGTACAGCGCGGTCAATGTCGTCATGCAGTGGCGCTTCAACGTGATGTGGCCCGACTCCGGCAAGCGTCCGTGGCAGCCCTACGCTCGAAAGTGGGGGTCGTTCGTCACCAACGTGCTGGCGGTGCCCGCCTTGTTGGCCTTGTTCGGCGTGTTCCTGCCGCGCCGCAATCTGGCGCTGGGCGTGATCTCGCTGCACCTGTGGGCGCTGACGATGATCGGCATCTTCTATATCGGCGGGATGCGGTTCCGGGCCGCGTATGACCCGATCATCATCGTGATGGCGGCCGAGGCCTACGCGGTTGGCGTCCTGCTGCTGGTC
>CAYGTG010001231.1:0-2722 GCA_964352485.1 uncultured Nannocystaceae bacterium
ATCCGGGTCGTCGCTCTCGAGACCCTCCATGATCGACTTCTCGGTCGCGCGGTCCGCGAGACGCTTCGCCTTCCGCGCATCGCCTTCCGCCAACGCGATGGTGGCTTGCCCGGCAAGCGCATGACCACGACGGATCCGACTCTCGCGACGACGTCGGCCCTCCACCTGTTTCTCGTGCCGCTCCCACGTGGCTGCCGCGAACTCCCATGCCCCCGCCTGTTCGAGCGCCTGGGCCAACGACTCGAGCGTGGCGACCGAGGCCCGTGCAAGCGAGGCTGCTCGCATCAGCGCTCCAACGGCTGCCCGTTCGCTCCCTTGCGCGAGCAGATCTCGCCCCAATCCGACCAGCGCGGCGACCCTCTGGTCGGCGGGGAGATCCGCGGAGGCCAGGACCGTGCGGTGAATCGCTTTGGCGCGTTCGACCCTCCCGCGTCGGCGATCCAGTGCGGCCAACGCCAAAAACGCGGTGCTGTCGGCCGGCTCCGCTTCGGCCAGCGCTTCGAGTTCGGTGGCGACATTCTCCAGATCGCCCTCGGCGAGCTCATAAAGGACGCGAGATCGTCGGGCCAACGCATCGACCACTTGGCGACGCGGGGCCACGTACCACCAACCTCCTCCAAAACCCGCCGCAAGACACACCAAAGCCACGAACAATGTGGTCATCGTGCACCCCCCCCGCGCCGGGACCGGGGGGTCTCGTCGTCATCGCGCATGAACTTCTCGGTCATCACCTTCTTGGTGCCGTCTTCGAGCTGGGCCTCCGCTGCGAGCAGATCGTCCTCCTCCTGCTGACGCAGCGGCAGGCGACGAAGGTCCAAGACCTCGCGCTCGAGTTCTTTCACCCGCCGACGCGTACGGGCGACGGTGCGAATCCGAAACGGAGCCCGAATCGCAGCGAATGTGATGAGCGATGCCGCGACCAGCCAGCCCGCCATCAGCGCGGCGAGGTTGACGTGGTAGCGAACGTTGGACAGCGGGGCGAGCAGGTTGGCCCTCGGAACCGAGACCACAACCTCCACCCACGCCGAGTTTGACTGCAGTGTGGTGCTCGCCCATAGCACTCCGAGCACCACCAGCGTGAGCGAAACACCGAGATAGACCTTGCCCAGAGCGGTCACAGAATGCGCGCACGATATCAGCCGGTGTATCTTCCCGCCATGGTCGCCCGACCCGACGCCTCCTCGGCCGCTCCTCGACTGTTCTCCATCTCCGTCCTGGGAGCTGTGCTCGCGGGCATGGTGGGTGGGGCGTGCGCGACGTCCGACCAAATGCTGGAGAAAAAGCGACGCAACAACGAGCTCGAGGGGGGGCCCTCCTGCTACAGCGGGGTGTCTGAGGATTGCTACACGGGTCCGGAGGAAACGGAGGGCCGTGGCGCGTGCCGCCTCGGGCAGCGAACCTGCGAAAACGGGACGTGGGGCGAGTGCAGCGGCCAGGTCATGCCCTCCGAGGACCTGTGCAACAACATCGATGACGACTGCGACGGCATTGTTGACAACGGTTTTGAACGCGAGGGCGCGCTGTGTTTTCGACAGGGCGCGGCGGGTGTCTGCCGCACCCAGGGGCGCTGGCGCTGCTCGGACGACGCCACCACAAGCACGTGTGACGCTCCGATCATCGAGCCCACCGCCGAGACCTGCAACGGCCTCGACGACGACTGCGACGGTCAGACGGACGAGGATGCCGTGTCCTCGGACCGGCTGACGTGCACGACCGGGAAGGCGGGGGTGTGCCTCGCTGGCACCAACAAGTGTGTTCAGGGCACGGTCCGGTGCATTCAGGACATCCAGCCGGGCGCCGAGATCTGCAACGGCTTGGACGACGACTGCGACAACGAAGTCGACGAAGAGTGTGCTGCGCCACCTTCTTGACCCACACCCACCTACGCTGAACATCTTCCTGTCAACGCCATCCGGCGCCCGTTGACCCACGTCACTGTGGGTCCGTACGATCAGGGGGCGCTCCGATGATCGACTCGAAGAACGACTCGAAGAACGACACGCTCGTCGAAGACGAGTCCCACGACAGCGGCGGGGCAGAGAGTGCCTGGCTGATCTCGATCGGATCTCCCGAAGACGGCTTCGCCCACGCAGGCCGGGTCTTCGAGCTCGCGGTCAACCAGCAGGTGAAGTTCGGCCGGGACGACAGCTCCGATGAGCTTCGCTTCTTCGAAGCGGAGATTGAGAACGAGGTCGGCATCCCGTACGGATGGGTCAGCGGCGAGCACGCGGAGCTTGCGGTCATGCCCCGCGGGGCTGGCCTCGGATTCACGCTCCGGGACCTCGGCAGCCGAAACGGGACCCTCGTCAACGGGGAGCGGATCTCCGGCTCCGTGAAGCTTCGCCCCGGCGACGTGTTCGAGGTCGGTCGGTCCTTTTGGACCGTCCGGGCGATCCGCGGCAACATGCAGCGCCCCAAGGCGACCGAGTTCGATCCGGCCGGCACCTGCAGCCCGCACCTTCACCTGCTCCAGCGCACGCTCAAGCGCCTCGCCCCCAGCACGGTCCCGATCCTGCTCCGGGGCGAAACCGGGACCGGCAAGGAGTACTTAGCCCGCGCGATCCACCGGGTCAGCGGACGCCCCGGCCCCTTCGTGGTCGCCAACCTGGCCGCGATGTCGGAGAACCGCGTCGAGGCGCTGCTGTTCGGCGACGGCGAGAATCCGGGGCTCTTCGAGCAGGCGGACGGCGGCACGCTCATGCTCGACGAGCTCGGGGAGCTG
>CAYGTG010001232.1:0-2721 GCA_964352485.1 uncultured Nannocystaceae bacterium
GGACCGAGAGCAGGACGAAGCGCGGCTTCACGGCCGGCGCAGTCGGAGCCGCCGGTCCATACTCCGCCGGCGCGGCCACGACTGGAGCCGGAGCTTCGTCCGCGTCTTCCGGCGAGGACGCGGGTGCGTCGTGGGGTTCGGACACGGCGCGCGGGCTCCCTACGATCGTTGGCGTTGGCGTTGGCGTCGGCGTTGGCGTCGGCGGTGGCGTACGCCCGGAGCGCTCAGCCCTGCACGGCGGAGCTGATGATCATCGCGATGCCCACGATGACCGCGCCGATGATGATGCCGAGCGACGTGTTTTGGTCTTCTTCGATCTCCTTGCGAATGGAGAACGGAGCGACCTTCACGATGATGAAGAACGCCAGGCCAAACAGGCCGATGCCGATGAGCGAGTAGATCAGCGCCCCGAGGAGCTGAGGGAGGTCGAGCATCTGGGCGACGAGGATCGGGTTGAACTGAGGTGCCATGTCATTTGCCTCCTTGGTAGCCGCCGCCCAGCCAAATGAAGGCTGGACCGCCGCGAATCGTACGCGTGCCACTGCCGCTTTTACCGCTGGTGTCTGTGGTGACCTTGCCCGTCTGTGGCGTGCCGGTCAAAAGGGCGCCGCCCGGTGCCGCAAACAGCAGCAATCCCAGTGAAGCGAAGCCACAGACGCCGTAGATGATGTTTCGAAGCATGTCGCCGTCCTTCAGCCGTTCGAGGTCGTCACGTAGTCGCTGTTGGCCCAACGCCGGCCCTCGAACACGCGAGCCAGCAGCCAGAAGAAGATGGGGAAACCGAAGATGATGAAGAAGGGCAGGACGATGTAGCGGCTCAGCACCACGTTCTGGCGCAGGGTGTAGGAGAGCTTCAGGCCCGCCGGCGCCACTGAGCTGGCGGACTGCTGCCCCGCGCTGGGTTTGATCTGCAGCAGGTACTTGCCGCCGGGAACCTTGCCCACCGTGACCGAGGGCGACTGGTCCCCCTCGCGCCAGGACTCCCCGCCCGAGACGCCGTGCCACTCCTCGGCGGTCGCGCCAAAGCCCACCGCGTCCTCCGTCTCTTGGGAGACCAGCATCACCTCGGCGTAGGCCCACGCGTTGGACAACCCGCTGGCGCGGAACTCGAAGTCGAGCGTGGTCATCTCCCCCTTCGTGCCGACCTCGATCTCCTTGCTGATCGTGTCGGTGACGGTGAGGTTGGACTCCGAGACGACCACCTCGTTGCTGCGGCCCTCCACGTAGACGATGGCCGCCACGAGCCACGCCACGAGCATGACCGCGAGCAGGATCCAGGTGATGGCCCGGTGCTGCTTGTAGGGGTTGGGCTGGATCATCGCCACCCCCGAGCTGCGCGGCGGCGATCCGGGAAGCTTGAACGCGGCCCACACGTCGGCGCCGTCGATGTGGCGCATTCGCGTGAAGTTGACGTCCTGGCCCGCTTCGGTCGCGGCCTCTTCGATCGACATCGAAAACGGCGGCTTGACGAAGTCGTGCGTGACCGCCTGATCTCCCACCCGGGCCTGCCAGGGGAACTCGCCCTCGACGTAGCTGACGATCGCAACCGAGGTCTGGAAGTGTTTGAACTTCTCTTTGGCGAAGCTGACCCTGCGGTGGCCAAACCCCGTCTCGAGCTGCGGTGCGCCGTCGAGGGTCTGGCCGATGGCCCAAGAGCCGTCGGTCATCGTGAACATCAGGTAGCGGTACCCGATGTAGGGGTTGTAGAGCAGGAACTCCTGCCACGGGTACACGACGCCGTCGACCCGGCACTCCCGCCACATGATGCCGATGATCTCGAACTCTTGCGGTGCGGACTTTCCGTCGGGAGCCGGGAACGTGCCGCGGGCGTGCAGCGGAAGCGCAGACTCTCTACGCGCACGCTGAGCCGCCTGTACGATCTGCAGATCGCCGCTGTCCTGCGGGGCCAGCTCGCTGCCGCAGTAGGGGCAGTTGACCTGCTCGACCGCGCCGAACCCATGCAACTCGATCGGGCCCCCGCACGACGGACAGTTGATGGCGCCCGTCTGGGCCTCTTCACGGAAGAGCTTGCGAGGAGCGCTGGGTGCTTGGGCAGCCATGAAAATCGATCAGCGACAGCTTCGAGGACAGCTCAGCCCTGGGCCTGCGGCGCGCCTGCGGGGGCGGGTCGGCGCCATCCCTTGAACGGACGCAGCGGGTGCAGGCCGACATCGGCAAGCGTGATGGCCTCACCGATGTAGGGGATGGGGCTGTTGTGATTGGGGTCGGTGCCGTAGTCCAGCGAGAAAAACTCGCCCCTGTGACCGCGCAGGTCCACCCCGTGGAAGAGCATGCCCGGCTCGGCCTCGAAGGGCAGGATGCCTTCGGCGCCTTTGTAGCTCGCGGCGCGACGGTCGACGACGACCGCGGGGATGTTGTCGATGACGATCGTGCTGTTGATCGAAACGTTGTCGTACGGAGGCACGCGTCCGGCGACGACCTGCTGGTTTTTCGGGAGCACGATCGCGAACTGCCCCATCGCGTCGGCGAGCCAGCCCGAGTTGCCGTCGGCCAGGTTGATGAACCATTCGTTCCACGAGCCCCGTCCGTGCTGGACCTGGAGCCGACCGGCGACCTCGAACGGGGTGCCCTTGAAGCGACCGCGGCTGCCCAAGACGATCGGCGAGCCGTTGTCGATCAACGCCGAGACTTGACCGATCAACTTGATGTCGACGCCTTGCCGAACGATGGTGGAGTTGCAGTACTCACACACCAGTGACA
>CAYGTG010001233.1:0-2719 GCA_964352485.1 uncultured Nannocystaceae bacterium
GCCCAAACGAGTCCCCAAACGTGGCGGCATCGGGCAGACCGACCTCCGCTCGCTCCAGCAGGGTGCCGGTCAGGGCATCGATGCGCAGCAGGACGCGGCCCTGCGTCCCGGCCTCTCCGTATCCGGACCCCACGATGAGGAAGGGGTCTGGTTCGTTCGTCATGTCATCCTCAGGCACGTGGAAGGTCAGCGAGGGTCGCGCCCATGTCTGGCCGAGAAGGGGTGCGTAGGTTCCCGCCAGGGCGGGGTCGCTGGTCGACCACAGGACCTCGAGGGGTCCTCGGCTGGACACCGGCGACATGTGACTGACGTCGAGCGCAACGTAGTCGGATCCGCCAGGGCCGAAGCCGAACACGGCAAGGTGCCGCCATTGGTGGTCTGCTTCGCTCGCGGAGGAGTCATCGTAGACCCACCCCGTGTTCACGCTCGTGGAGATGCCGTACAGATGCTCGTCGAGCGCTTCGGGCTGTCCCACTGTGGCCGCACCAATCGCCGCTTGCTCGCCGACCCGGGTCAGCAAGGTGCGCGGGATGAAGCCCCACAGCTCGTTTCCGCTGTTGTACTGGAACGCATGCAGCATGCCGAGGTCGTCTCCGATCAGCACGGCCTCCTGGTATTCGTAGTGCGGGCCTTCGGTGGGGAGAATCGAATCCCATGCCTGTCGCGCAAAGTCTTCGAGGGACTGTGGCAGCGAGCCTGCATCGGTGTCTGCGAGCCGCCGGCCGCCGCAATGCGGGTCACGGATCGCGACCGATGGAACGGCTGAGGTTCGTAGTGCGGGCACGCGGCGCACGAGCGTCGGCGTCGAGGATGCGAGACCTGGGAGCTTCCATCCGTTGGGCCAATCGCGACCCAGGATAAACGCCACAACCTCGTTGGCCTGGGCGTTGAGGCCGGCGCCGCTGATGACTCCAAGCGAAGCCAGCTCGTCGCGGAACGCGGGGGTCGCCAGGCCGTCCTCGTCGGAGACCCTGATGAGCTCACCACTGGAGGCCGTTGTGAACACGCGCCGCTGCAGCCACGGGGTCTGCGAGAGGCATTCTCCTGCGTCCCAGGAGTGAGATTGGGGGCAGGGGCCAAAGGTGTGCTCGACCTCGTCGTCGGTCCATTCAGGGGTTGGAAGCTGGCATTGGGGGAGCAGCTCGCCCTCGTCGTCTCGGTGCTCGCACAGCTCGCGCTGCACTCGTCCTCGCCATCCGGGCCAGGCCGTCGTCGCGGTCAGCGACGTCTGAAGAGCCTCCCCCTGTCCGGGGGTTCCGCCGGCCCCCACGCCAAACTCGTTGGCTGTCGTTCCGGGTCCGGAGGGCAGCTCGACGTCGAGTTCGGCGGTCACGATCGAGGTGAGGACTTCGGCGAGTTCGGCAGTGGAGTTGGCCAGATACGCGCAGGCGCTGGGGTCCTCCGGGTTGCTGCACGTGTCCCAGTCCGCCTGTGGCGTGTCGTCGCACGGCGTGGAGCAGCTGCCGCCATCACAGCCGCCTGCGGCCGCGCACGCCATGTTGTTGATCTCTCCGGTGTTCTGAAAAAAGCCGACGACATAGGTCGCGACGCCGAGCTCGTTGCGGAGGTCGGCGAGGCGGCGGTAGAGCACGGGCCCGCCTTGGTCGGCTGGGCTTGGGACACCGTCGGTGATGAGGACCGCAGTCGTCGGCGCGCAGAGGCCTCCGGAGTCTTCTTCCGTCACGAATCTCAAGTAGCTCGCGACCGAGCGGTGGCCTCCCTCGGTATTCGTTCGTGGGTAGGCAGCGCCAACGTCTCCTACGACCGATGCCCACGGGGTCCCGCCCGCGGCATCGACACCGCCGTCGGTCAGGGGTGCCGTCTTGGCCAAGACGGCCTCGGTCGCCGCCTCTTCGTTTGCGGGACCCCAGTTCTGCGCGGCAATATCCGTGTCGGATAGGTCGAGGTAGAACGGCGCATAGAGCTTTGCCTCATTGACGGACCCGTCTTCGCCGACGACGCCACCGGCATTGAGCCCTTCGGCGTACGGCCACATCGAGTAGCCGGCGTAGTGCGTGAAACCGTCGACGTAGGGCCAGTAGTAAAAGTCCTGATTCCAGACGTTGTTCGCTCGCGCGGCGTCACTCGACCCGTAGTCTCCGTAGGAGGCATCCAAGACTCGCCGGTCCGGGTCCGTCTGCGCGTTGAGCTGCGCACGCACGCCCATGAACTGCGGGAACCACTGCACGCCGCGAAACGCATTGTTGTTGTGGTTGGGGTTGGCCCCGATGAGCGGAGACGGCGGAATCTCGCCGTCCTGATCGTTCGCCACGATGGGCGTGTTGACGCCCAGGTTGTCCCAACGCAGGTACGGGTAGGGGCGCTGCTGGTTGCCTTGGCACAAGCGCCAGGTGCCGTTTACGCCCGGGAACTTCCAGATCTGTGCCCACTGGAAATAGCCGTACCAGGTGACCCACGTGAAGCGACGGTTGTCGGCGCACCGCGCAGGCGTCCAGGTGGGGGGATCGTACTGGTCGAACGTCATCAGTCCGAACGAGGCCGTCTCGTTGGTGTCTGAAATTACGTTGTTGATCACCCGCCGCGCCGCGGAGATCCGGCTCTCGCGACTGTCGGTCTTGGTCTCGCAGTCGCCCCAGTTGCACTGCTCGTCGGCGGCCTGAGAGCGCCAGCTCATCGAGCCTGAGGTATCGACGACGAACAAGATACGCGGCCGGACATCACCGTTTCCGAGCCCCCGCAGAACGTAGTAGGGGTCGAG
>CAYGTG010001234.1:0-2716 GCA_964352485.1 uncultured Nannocystaceae bacterium
GGTGGACGCGGTGTTCGGGATCGACCCGGTGGACAGCGCCGGCGGGCCTGGAACCAGCCCTTCGCCGGCCAATCCGTCGGTCGCTCCGGAGTTGATGCCGTTGGTGCTCGCTCCGATGACGATCGTCGGTGAGACGGTCAATGCGACCGGAGGCTTCATGTCATGCGCGCCCGAGGCGGAGAACTTCCGACAGTACTTCGGTGCCGCGACGGCCCCGGCCGCCGCGATCGAGTTCGTGACCGCGAACCACATGTCCTTCCTTGACGACCCGAACTGCGGCTTCACGTGTTCGGCTTGCCCCCCGGGGACCGATGAGCCTTCGGTCACGCGACGGATGACGCAGGGATACATGGTCGCTTTTGCCCAATGGCAGCTGCGCGGCCGCGATGGATACCGCGACTATCTCGCAGGGCCGTTCACGCAGCCGGACATCGACGCCGGTCTGGTGACGATCGACACGCTCAACGGGTATTGAATCACCGGGTTCCGGTGGAAAGCGGGCCGCGGGGGCTCTACCCTTCGCGGGCATGAGCTCGCGTCCGCCGACACTGGGTCTACGACATCTCGCGCTGTGGGTCCGCGGCGACGCGTTTGACGCCACGCTGCGCTTCTATACCGAAGGGCTGGGGCTTGGCGTGGACTGGCACCCCGACCCCGACAACATCTACTTGAGTTCAGGCGGGGACAACGTCGCGCTGCACCGCGCGGTGGCTCCGCGCGAGGTCAGCCACGAGCACTCGCCGCTCGATCATCTGGGCTTTGTGATGGCCTCGGCCGACGACGTGCGCGCGTGGCATGCCTACTTGGCGCCGAAGGCCTCCGAGCTGGGCATCGAGCTGCTCAATGCGCCGAAGGAGCATCGCGACGGCGCGACGTCGTTTTACCTGCGCGACCCCGCCGGGCATCAGGTTCAGATGCTGCACGTCCCGTCGATTCGCGGCTGAGCCGGCGCGTGGGGCCCGAGCGCGTCAGGCCCGAACGGTCGGGCCTGAGGGCGCCTTGGGCACCGGACGTTTCACGACGCCCGCCGAGGACTCCTTCAGCCACGCCTGGGCGCTTTCATGCGATTCGAACGTATGTAGGGGTGCCTGCAGGTGTCGCGCGAGCACCTCGGCCGCGGTGCGGAGGATGGACGAGTTGGCCACAAATGCGATGCGGCGAACCCCGAAGCCCCAGGCCTGGGAGAGCATCGACTGCGCCACCTCAGTGCAGGCAGCGTCGTAGCCGGAGACGTTTCGAACATCGACCAGCACCGAATCCGGCAGCGGCCCGGCGCGAAGGAAGGGCGAGAGCGCCTCCTCGGCCATCGGTCGAGTCACAAAACCCGCGCCTTCCACGCAAAGCATGCGGTCCCGCACCTCGATCGCGAGGCGGGAGGGAAGGTCGGTGAAGTGGAGCTCGGGTTTTGGCAATGGGCTTGTTTCGCGGGCTGGGTTTCGCTGGGAGACCTGACGGACTCTGCGGCCATCGTGACACACGCGGACCCACATTCTGACAGGGCGAAGCATCCTTGCTCCTCATCCCCGGAGTCCGTCGCCCCTGCACGCTATCGGATCCTGCACGGACGGATCAACGCCTGGAGCCCAGGGGTCGACAATCAGTGTTCCGGGCCCGGAAAAACGGCGGTCCCCCGAGCCGGGAGCCGCCGTCGTCCGGGGGGGCGCCGAAAGGGCTCAGCCGCCGGTGCCGCTGTCGGTGTCGCCGTCGGTGTCCGAGCCACCGCCGGGGAGCATGCCACCTTGGTCGGTGTCGATGAGCTCGCCGGTACAAACGTCTCCATTGCAGGTGACGCGAATCTGGATGAGCCGTCCATCGCCGGGCGGGTCAAAGGTGAACGCGTCCAGGGCGGTGACCGTGCCGGCATCGTAGGACACGACGACGGTGTCGACGCGCTCGCCGTCGAGGTCTCGCTCCTCGTCGGGCACGATGTTGGTCGCCGATTGGAGGTTGGCCACCGTGTACTCGTGCTCGAGCAGGAGTGAGGATGAACCCTCGGCTGCCTCGACCGTGAACGTGTCGATGGGCACCTGCGCGCTGGGCACGTAGGGAACGCCGTTGGCGTCGAGGAGGATGAACGTGACCTCGATCTGGGCCGGGGTGGGCGTGAGCGTGACGTCGACGCTGGTCGAAGCGCCGTCGATGACCTCGAGCGACTCGTCGTCGTTGGGCGCATCGAGGTTGTCGCGGATGGTGATGCCTTCGCTGTCGATGCCCTCGACGACAAAGTCGTTGTAATTGCGGGCTTCGATGCCTGACAGCACGATTTCGCCGTCGTCACTGCAAATCTCAGTGCGCTCTTCGTCGCCGAATGAGAGACGGATCGTACCCACGCCTTCGGCGGTGCAGGAACTCGACCCGATCCCGAATCGGTAATTGATGCTCACCGTGCCGGAGCCGGGGTCGTTGTTGCAACCGGCGGAGCCGAGCAGAGCCGCGGCGACAGCGAGAGGGGCGAGCGCAGAAAATTTAGTGATCGAGGCCATGGTGTCTTCGTCCGCAGATGCCAGCGTGACGCCCGCAAAAATACGAGTCTGGGGTGCCAGCGTCGAGTGGTTCGGGCCACGTGAGACGTGCGGCGACTCCTGGGTGTTCAAGTCGATTTCTTGGCCATAGGTCGCACGTATGCCTACATCGTGCCGAGAGGACTCCATGAAATCGCTTCGTGCCATCGCTACGCTCGCCCTGGTCATGGGGCTCTGGGCGCCGTCTGCCGCGG
>CAYGTG010001235.1:0-2712 GCA_964352485.1 uncultured Nannocystaceae bacterium
GCCTGGTCCCAGACTTCGCTGATCGCCAGGGCCCGCTGGTGAGACGAGAGGAACTGATGCTCGAGAAACGATGCCGGTTGACCCAACGCCGCCGAGACCTCCGAGTCGAGCCAAGCACCATGGAGCGTTTTCGGATTCGCATCCGCGCGCAGCACGCTCAGGACAGCCCGAACCTTCTCGGCGTCATCCAGCTCGAGCCCGCGCAGGCCAAGCCCAAGCGTCTCGCGCAGCGCTGCCCCCGGCATCGCGTCGAAGCTGACGTAGGCGATGCCCTCAGCAGACAGGGCCCGACGAAACAGCGCAAACAAGGCAGCACCGGTCGGCTCCGAGACCCACGACAACACTCCGTGCGCGATCGCGTAGTCGAACGTTCCCGGTGGCACATCAAACGTCCGGACATCTCCGACCTCGAAACGCACATTCGAGAGTTCGGCCTCACCGGCCCGCGACCGGGCCAGGCTCACCGCTTCCGCATCGATGTCGACCCCCAAGAAGGTCGCGCCCGGCAGGCGAGCCGCCATCGCCATCAGATTCACTCCATGTGCGCAGCCAAGCTCCAGAACCGAGGCCGTGTCGTGCGCGGCGGGTCTCAATCCCCAAGCTCTCGACGCCCGCTCCAGCATTCGCACGTGGGTCTGCGGGATCGGTCGGTCATCGTAGGGCCTCGTGATCATGGGAGTTCACTTTGCATCATCAGGGAATAGATCGGAGCCGGACTACGTACGTAGCGTGAATACACGAAACGACAGGGCGTCACATGTGCGCCCCTGATCAGGCCGACCATGAAAAAACTCTCCCTACTCTTCCTCTCCTCTTTCGTCCTCGCACTCTCCGCCTGCGACAGCTCCGACGACGACGGCGAAACCCAAGCGGCCACCGCCACCGACGGGTCCTCGGACACCGACGGGACGACGGACCCCTCGGGAACGACCGACCCCTCGGGAACCACCGCCTCCACCAACCCCTCCGGCGAGACCGGCGACCCCTCTGGCGAGACCGGCGACCCCTCCGGTGAGACCGGCGACCCCACCGGCTCGGGCGAGGGAGCATGCGTCTACCAGTGCTCCGCCGACGAAGACTGCCTGAGTCAAGGCACGGACATCGGCCTGACCTGCACCGGCAACGGCATCTGCCTCAACGTCTGCGAGAGCAACGAGGAATGCGTTGCGCAGCTTTCCGGATGGTCGTTCCAACCCTGCGACAGCAACGATGCCTGCGCCGCGGGCCCCTGCGTCGATCTGGGCGACGGTACCGGTGGATGCGCGACCGAACCCACCGAGTTCGTCGATTGCGCCACGCTCACGCTGGCCGAGGTCGAGGTCACCGACATCGATGGCAACACGGTCACGGTCTGCGGCAACGACTCGGGTGTTTGCGCCGACATCGGAAACGGCGACATGACCTGCACCACGGATGTCGAGATCCCAACCTGCGAAGAGACCGGCTGCGCCGAAGGCTTCACGTGCGACGCCACCGACGGCGTCTGTCGCTGCGATGACGACAACGCCTGCGCGGCGCTCGGTGACGAGCTGACCTGCGGAGACGACGGGTTCTGCATTGCACCGGGCTGCGCCGACTCCTCGGAATGCGACGGCGACCTGCCCTTCGACGGCGGCTCGTTCGAGTGCATCTAAGCCAACGCTGAGCCAACGCTGAGCCAGCGCTGAGAAGGGCGCGGCCTGTTTCGACGGGTCGCGTCTTTCCTTTTACCAGGCCGCGTGGGCGTGCTTGGGGAGCACACCGTCGTCGGGTAGGCACCCTTCCGACATCACGGCCGAGCCACATCATACGGCGCATACCTCGGTTGCGGAGCGGACCCAGGAACACGAGGCCGTGAACACGCGGGGCGCGGTCCCTACTGTAGAGCGCGCCGAGGCCATGAGACCAACTCGGCTGCGCGCCGTTCGGGTACTCTGCTCACCTTGTTGCGGTCTCCTGCACACTCACGTTTCCAGTTCGGCGTGTCGCTCACCCTGGGCCTTGTCGTGTTCGGCGTCGGCGGCAGCGCACACGCCAACGGCGCGATGGGCTTGGCCGGCATGGCCACCCTCTTCTTCGCGTTGGTGGCGTTGGTGGCTTTGGTGCTTGCCGCGCTGCTGGGAACGGCAGGCTGGGTCACGGCGATGCGAGGTCCGACCTCGGTCGGTGGGATCTTCGGGCGCGGCTTCCTCGGCGTGTCCGCTGTGATCTGTTTTGCGATCGGGGCGGTGGCCTTGGGCGGCGTGTTCGACCTGTTCTCGATGGACGGCTCGGGGCTCATCGGGCCGATGCTCGCGGTCGCAGTCCTGGTCTTTCTGGCCGTCGAGTTCGTGGTCGGTGCGACGCTGTACGGACGCGCCCACGCCCGCGCGCCGTCCTCGTTGGCGCGTCTGCTGTCGATCGTCAGCTACGGCATCGCCGGGTTGCTGGTCCTGGGTGCGCTGGGGATCGGGTCCGTGGCTCTGTTCGTCGGCAATGCGCCCGAGCAGGCCTCCGCCGAGGTTCGGGGCTACGAGGCGGGCTGTGAGGCGAACGACGGCAGCGACTGCAACATGCTGGGCTTGAGGCTTCGGGAGGGCACCCGAACGCTTGCACCCGACGAAGACGCCGCAGCCGATGCGTTCCGCAAGGGCTGCGATCTCGGCACCGCGATCGCGTGTCGCAATGCAGCCGAGCACTACGGCAAGCATCCCGAGCGCGCGACCACCGAGTGGTCCGAGGTCATCTACCGTC
>CAYGTG010001236.1:0-1195 GCA_964352485.1 uncultured Nannocystaceae bacterium
AGTCTCGGGCGTCCAGATCACCGCAGACAATGAGGTCGAGATCGATCTCGAAATCCGGGCCCGCTTCGCAGGCAAGGTCCGTTCCGACACGACGGCGACGCTGCAGGCATCATTCGGCCTCCAAGGCGTCTTGTCGGGCATTGGTGTCTCGCTCACGCCTGGGTCGAGCGATGCGGCGGCCCTGGACTTTGGAGCCACGATCTCGGCGATCGAGCCTGAGCACATCGCGGACATGCTCCCCGGGGTCTCGTCCGATCCACTGGTCCAGGACCTCGAGGTCCTCATTCGCAACCTCCGGGTGCTCACCGACGATGCGACGGATCCGCAGGGAAGCCTGCGCCAGGCGCTCGTTAGCTTGGCCGCCATCTCCAAGCGCATCGAGGCGGGGGAAGGCACCGCGGGCAAAATGCTCTCGGACGATGCCGCGCTGTATGCAGAGATCACCGACGCGCTGGACGAGGTCAGCACGACGCTGACCAAGGTCAACGGGCTGGTCGGCAAGAGTTCGCGGGTCGTCGACAAGTCGTCGCGGGCGATGGACGGCGCCGATGAACTCGTCGAGGGTGCCGATGCGCTGGTCGCCAGCGCCGACGCCATGGTGCAGACGGCGGACGGCGTTCTGAAGAAGACTGGCCCCGTGCTCGAGCATACCGATGACGCCGTGGGCGAGCTGTCCACGGCGCTGTCGACGTTTGGGGATGCCACCGACGAACTGCAGACGGTGACCAAGAAACTGGACACCTTGATCGACAAGATGATCGTTGTGACCGAGGCCGCCGGTCGCGTCTTTCCGATCCGCCGACAGATCCGGAAATCCCGGCGCCGCAGCCAGTGACGCTGGTGCTGGCCGATGGGCCTGATCTCGGGGCTCGGTGGCCCACGGATCGGCCCATGGCCGGGCCAGCTGCACGGGCCGGCGCCAGCAACCGCGGGGCGCCCGGGTTGGTGCGGTACTTGCTGTGTCCACGCTCATGCTTGCGCGGACATACTGTGCTGGACTCGAGGGCGTCGATGGCTACCTGATCACGGTCGAAGCCGACGTCCGCCTCGGCCTTCCGGGCCTGACCGTTGTTGGCCGGGCCAGCGGTGCCGTGGGCGAGGCGCGCGAACGCGTGCGCAACGCTTTGGCGCACTGCGGCCATGACATACGGCCGCGGAAGCAGGTCGTCAACCTCGCGCCGGCGGACCGCCGCAA
>CAYGTG010001236.1:1205-2708 GCA_964352485.1 uncultured Nannocystaceae bacterium
ATCTTTCGATGGCGGTCGCGCTGTTGGCCTGTCACGAGGTCGTTCCGTCGGCGCCGCTGGCCAGGTTGATGCTCTGGGGAGAGCTCGGGCTCGATGGTGTCGTGCGCCCGGCCGTCGGTGCCCTCATCGTCGCCGATTTCGCCCGTCGTGCTGGCTTCGAGGCGATCGCGGTCCCCCGAGACTCTGCTGACGAAGCCGCGCTGTGCCCGGGGCTGAAGGTGTTTCCGGTCGACGATCTCCCGGCACTCGTCGCGCACCTTCGGGGGGAGGTCCCAATCGCCCCCCATGTACGCAGCGAGGCGGAGGAGGCCGTGGCCTGGGGTCCCGACATGGCCGACGTCCAGAGTCAGGCGGCGGGGCGACTGGCGGTCGAGGTCATGGCCGCCGGTGGCCACAACCTCTTGTTGCATGGTCCACCGGGCGTGGGCAAGACGATGCTCGCGCGGCGGGCCGTCGGTCTGCTGCCGGCACTCGCGGGCGACGATGCGCTGGAGGTCACGAAGCTGCACTCGCTTCGCGGCAGCCGGGCGCCGAAATCGCTGCGACGCACACCGCCGGTTCGCATGCCGCATCACACCGTGTCGTCCGCCGGGTTGCTTGGCGGTGGTCAACCGGCCCGTCCGGGGGAGGTATCCTTGGCTCACTGCGGGCTGCTGTTCCTCGATGAGTTGCCCGAGTTCGCCCGAGCCTGCACAGAGGGCATGCGAGAGCCGCTCGAAGACGGCGAGGTGTCCCTGGTCCGGGCCAACTACTCGCTGCGGTTTCCCGCCCGCTTCCAGCTGATGGCCGCGATGAATCCCTGCCCATGCGGCTACCTCGGCCATCCCGAGCGGCAGTGCACGTGCTCGTCGTCGGCCGTGCAGCGCTACCAGGCGCGACTATCGGGACCTCTACTCGACCGCATCGATCTCGTCGTTCCGATGGCGCCACCGCGCGCACTGGACGGAGCGCCGCAGGAGGGGACGGCACAGATCCGCGCCCGGATTGCGGTGGCGCGCGCCCGGCAGCGCGAACGGCTGCAGGGCACAACCCACCGCAACAACGCCGAGATCCCGACCGACGGCGGCGCGATCGAGAGCCTGTGCCCGCTGGACGACGATGGGCGCTCACTGCTGTCCCAGCTCACGACGGCGCGGATGCTCAGTCCCCGCGCTCGGGACCGCATGCGCCGTGTCGCGACGACCCTTGTCGACCTCCAGAGACCCGGGGACGAGGTGGACACCCCCATCGGGCGGCGAGAGATCGCAATTGCAGCTTCTTTGCGGAGGCTGCCCAACATGCAGCAGGGGGCCTGATATTGTGCGCGCGATGTCCAGCCCCGACGTGGTGTGCATCTTCAATCCGGTGTCCGGCGGCGGGAAGACCCGCAAGTGCGTCGCGACGGCGCGTCCCGTGCTCGAGGCCGCCTTCGAGAGCATCGAGTTCCGCGCGACCGAGGGCCCTGGCCACGCGACGATGCTCGCCCGGGCGGCGCTCGAGCAAGGCGCATCGTTGGTGATCGCT
>CAYGTG010001237.1:0-1840 GCA_964352485.1 uncultured Nannocystaceae bacterium
TGGCCGGTAGCATGGGGGGGGCGGGGGCGTCTGGGGAGTGGGGCGGGGGGGGACAGGTCGTGTGGGGCCGGGAGGCCGGTCTGTCCCGCATCGGTCGAAAGCGACTCCGCCGTGTCCCCGGGCATGGGAGACCTTCGCGCGTTGGGGGAGTGTGGTCCGCGCTCGAGCGCTAGCTAGCGCGTCACGGATTCACGGGTCCACAGCGCGTGAACGGGTCTGGGGGCGGCAGCCTTCGTCCCCACCATCTTCGCGAAGGGATCTGGTGCGCGCACCCATTTGGCTGAGAATCGACCCTCCTCCTCGCCAACGTCGCGGGTGTCGCCGATGTGACCTGTGCCGAGCTGTCCCTTGTGGTTGAGCCCCCAGCAGGCTACGCGGCCATCGTCCGCGAGGCCGCAGCCGTGGTTCGAGCCCGCAGAGATTTGAACGAGCCGCCCGGGCGCGTCCACGGGGTAGTCGGTGAAGTCAGGATTCGTGTCGTCGAAGTGCTGAATGCCGAAACACAGAACGTCGCCGGACTCCTGCAGCCCGCATACAGAGTTGCCGACCGTGAGGTCCGTGAATGTCCCCTTCCTGAGCGCGCGCAGTAGAGTCTGTTCACTCCTGGGTCCTGCGAGCGCGAAGCAGAGAATCTCGCCGGTCTCGAGGAGCGCGCAGGCGAAGTCCGAGGTCGAGTCGAGTCGGACAGGCCGGTCCGGAAGCCGGGCACTGAGCGCGCCCTCGCACTCATCGGCCGCAAGCGAAGCCAGGGGGCACTCTTGGGTGAAACTGCAGCGCAGCTGGGTCCGACGGGCGAGACAAGCTGGCGCATCCCCGTCAAAAAGCATGTCCGGGGGGACGAGCACCCGGCGCCCCGGGGAGTTGGAGTCCTCGCTCGCTGCGGGCTCCGGACTGGGAGAACACTCGAGAGCCAAGGACTCGACCTCGACGAGCTGCGCGACCTGATGCGCTGAGGATGGCGGTGTTGGGCGAGCTCGGTAGAGCGTGGCCCTGGGATACGTGCGTCTCCCGCCAGCCCGACTACGGGTGGTGCTTCTCTGCCCACCATTGCGGACGGGTTTCGCCGCCGCCCAGGGGCCGGTCGTGGAGCGCGGTCACGTAGATGTAACCGTAGCGGTCGACCTCGATGTCCGGCTTCGCGCCGGGACGAAAGAAGAGCGGACCCGTGAACTCCGATCCCGAGTCCTCCGCGATGTGTTGCCACCGCATCACCCCCGACCCGTCATAGCTCCGCAACACCAACCGGCAGTCGTTGAACCCGAACGGGTCTATGAAGTTGCAGTTCTCCGTGAACGCCACCGCTGTGTGTCCGTGGTCGTCGACAGTGACGGCCAAACCGAAGTCGTCGTTGCCCGGTCCATCGACGGTCCACTCCTCGAGCAAGGCGCTGTCGTACTTACGGACGAAGCGCCCCCAGCCGGCACCTTCGTCGGCGCTTCCAGCAACCACGAGGCCCCCGTCAGGGTCCCACGACACATCGAAGCCAATGCTTGCGTCGAACTCGGAGGGAAGCGAGAGCTGCTCCTCGAGTTCGCCGGCGGGCGTATACGTCGCCAGCCAGAGATACTCCGTCTCGGCGTGGCTTCCGACCACGGCGATCTGTCCATCCGCCCGAACGTCGAAGTCGTACACGAGTGGGGCGCCGTCCGTTTCGGCGGACTCGGTCAGGTTTCGTTTCCACTCTTGGGTGTAGTCGGAGTTCGCCTTGAGGAGGAAAGACGAGTACGCCCCCGCCCCGGTGAACGCGCCCAGGACGTAGTAGTCGCCGGCCTCATCCGCCTCCAGACCCAAGGGCCAGCTGGAGGCGTTGTTGTCGCTTCCGTCGAACACTCCCATGCCC
>CAYGTG010001237.1:1850-2704 GCA_964352485.1 uncultured Nannocystaceae bacterium
CGCAGAACGTCGCCCCGCTGGTCGTCGTTCGTACTCCCGTTGCCATGCCACGGGTCGCCGACGATTCGGTCAACTCGCATGACTTGGTTGCCGCCGACGAACACCTGTCCGCTCCACACAACCTCGTCGCCTTCCGGGCTCGGGGCGATGCCGAGCGCCGAGCCGCCCTCACCGTTGTCGAACACCCAGCCTTGAATGAGCCCGCCGTTGGGCAGATCGAGGGTGACCTCACCCGACGCAGAGCCCTCCAATCCATCATTGTCCACTGCAACGGCTTCCAACGCGCACGCACCGTTGACCTCGGATCCGGAGACGATCCACTCCCCCCGATATGCACCCGAGACTTCCTCCAGGGGGATGTCGAGGATCTGCCCGTCCACGAGCAGTTCGACCCCCGTGATCTCTCCGTCGGGGTCCTCTGCGAGGATCTCGATTTCGATGCCGCTCGCACTCATGACGGCTTCCGGGTCGTCGGACCCGTTGATGAGCAGGGACACGACCGGAGCCACGCCTGCGTCCGTATCGCCGGCGGTCGGGTTCAGGGTCACCGCGGTCCCGGATGAGTCGGCGACGGGATCGGTTTCTGCGGGGGATGATGAACTCCCCGTCCCAGAAGCTGTGGGGCCGGACATGCTGCCGCCTTCGGTTTCCGATGACGAGCCCGTGGCGTCCTCGCTCGCGCTACCCGTCGCACTGTCGACGCCGACCTCCGGCGAGAAACAACCTGCTGCTGAGACGAGCAGCGTGACACCCAGAACGGACCCTGTTTTCATCATCTCCCCTATCGACCGCGCGCTCAGACCGTTGCAGTTTTTCTTCGACGTCGCAACCGGCGCGCTCGCAGGATGCCGAGA
>CAYGTG010001238.1:0-2703 GCA_964352485.1 uncultured Nannocystaceae bacterium
GTACGTGCCCAGCACCGTGCCGCTGCCGTCGAGCCACGCGACGTAGCCGAAGAGATCGGCGTCGACGCCGTCGTGGGCCCAGCCGGCGACGTAGAACTGCCCGTCGACCGCGACCATGTCGCCCACGCTCGTGTGGCCGGCACCGAGGTCGATCGTCGTCGAGGTCCAGTCCGGCTGACACATGCAGGTGCATGTCTGGTCGTAGCCGAGGAGCACGAGGCCACCGCTCGGACCGCTCAGCTGCATCGCGACGACCACCGTGTTCCCATCGGCTGCGATCGCTCTGGCCGAGCCCGGGCCTGGCGTGCCAGCGCCGAAGCCACAGGCCGACCCCTCGATGGTGCCGTTGATCGTCCACGGCGTCGGCGTGACGTCGAGCCCGGCCGTGCCGGCCATCCACACGGTGCCCCCGTTGCTCAGCGTCAGCTGCAGGACCTCGTCCATGGATCCGCCCCCCCCGACCAGGGGCTGCGACCACACCGGCGAGAGCGTGGTGGAGTCCAGGAGCGCGTACAGGCCGTTGCGAGGATCGGTGTCGGTCACCAACGAGCCGGCGACGAACAGGCCTTCGTCGCTCGCGAGCACGCGGCGCACATACGTGCTCGTGGCGCCAGGGTGGGCGAGGTTCGACAGCGAGAGCGTGTCGCCGTTGCATCCGTCGAGGGAGGCCGCCCACGGCGTGCCCGTATCGTCGTTCCCGACCGCGAAGATGGTGTCCGAACGAACATCGTAGGCGATGTCCGTCAACGCGGAGTTCACCGGCTGCACCCGCCAGTGGTCGTCGCAAGACGGTGTGCCCGTCGAATCGGGGTCGGTCGTCGAGCCCGAGGACGACGTGTCATTGGCGCTCGTGTCCGCGCTGGTCGGCGTGCTGGTGCCGCTGGGCGAGGACGTGCTCGTCTGCGCCGTGGTGCTCGTCGAACCCGCCTCGCCCCTGGTGCCCGTGCTCTCCGCGCCGCCGAGGTTCGGATCGCTATCGCTGCCCCCGAGGCCCCCCGAGCACCCCACCGCCAACAGGCAGACCCACCACCGAAGCCTCACGAACCCAGCGTCGCAGGTTGCGCGGGGCGTGGCAAATGGGCTCGGAGTTCGTCGTAGGCACCATGGCTGCTTCGCGGCCGGTCATGACGCACCATGCGGCCGCGTTCGGGTCGGCCGCCGACCTCGCCGTGAACGAGGACTTCGTGTCTCCACCACGGTTGGGCGACCTTGTTGCAAACGGCGTGTGCTCGACCTCCAACGGTCGACCCACATCGACGGGCTTGGAAACGAATTCCGCCCGGGCGGTACCACCACCGACGATGCGCTCCCCGATCCTCCTCGCCGCGGCCCTGTCCCTGCTCCTGCCGATGTCGGGCCAGGCCGCGCCCAAGAAGAAGCCCAGCCCGTTCACGCACCGCGCGAAGAACCCGCAGCCACGCCAGCCCGGGCTGCCGACCCACCCGACCAAGCCCTCGTTCAACCCCGAGCGGCCGACGCTGCCCGGGCCCAGCGCGCCGAGGATCGACCGCTCGAAGATCTACCGCGCGCCGGTGCCGGTCAAGGGCGACCTGTCGTGCCGCCGCGGCGATCCAGACTGCAACCCGTGCACGGTGGACGTTCGGGGACAGTTCGCAAAGATGCGGCGGGGTGAGGCCAAGTGGAAGCAGAAGCCGTGGCGATTCGAGTGGGGCAAGCAGTACGGGCCGGATTCGATCCGGCCCTACGAGGCGTTCGACGAGGACACGGATCTGGCGAACGCGGTCGGGCTCTCCACCGCACACCCCCAGGCCTTCGTGCGCACCAACGAAGGGCCCGCCTGGTACGCCGGGACCCACAGCCAAAAAGAGCGCGGCCGCCCGGGCACGGTCTTCGTCATCGAGCAGCGCTCCAACGGCAAGAAGCGCCTGGTCGCGCTGCATCGCACGAAGACCCAGCACCCCAACGGGCTGCACGTACTCGGGCAGTTCCTGCTGTTCGCCGAGCGACCCGACAGCGACGACCCCGATGAACTTCGGGTGATCGATCTGCGCCGACGCACGACGCGGCAGAACATCACACACCTGATCCCCGAAGCCGTCGGCGACGCGGTGAACGACAAGCAGTTCGGTGGCGGACTGGGCACCGCCAAACTCAGCGACGGCAGCTACCTGCTGATCTCGACCCTACCGGGCGAGCGCAAGACCCAACGCAACGACCGCAGCCGCATCCACCGGGTGCATCAGTTCTACAACATGAAGGGCGACCTCTCGGACCCCTCGGACCTGAAGATGCGGTTCCTCGCCGAGCAGCGCTTCACCCCCACCCGCGCCGTCCCGCAGAAATACGAGTTCTCCGAGAACCTCTCCGTGGTGACCGAGTGCGGCACCGCAGACGTCTACGCGATGCACTCCAGCGGAGATGGCGGAGGCCTCGATGGCCTCGAGGGCGACGGCTACTGGCGACTCTCCAAGCTGGTTCGCCACGACGGGCTCCCCCGCCTCGATCCGATCGACGTCTTCGAAGTCGACCAAACCGCAAACGCGTGTCACATGCGCTCCGCGGCCTCCGTCGGCGTCGCACCCAACGGCAAGCTCGAGTTCCTCTGCCACCAATACCGCAAGGACCCCGACCCCTCCGCCATCAACCCCTTCGGCGGCAACATCTCCGGCAAAGACCACTGGAACTTCCGCGCCGGAACCCCAAAGAACTGACCCCCCAACCGATGCCGCTGTGCGCGTCGAA
>CAYGTG010001239.1:0-2700 GCA_964352485.1 uncultured Nannocystaceae bacterium
CATCCATCGTTGGGTCGACCTCGAGGGCAAGGGGTGGGAGCACTGTTACATCGGCTACCTGTGCAAAGGCGACGGTCACTATGGCCTCGGGGGCGCCACATTTTGGAGCGCCGGGGGAGCCAGGACCAAGATCACCAACCGCAAGCGGGGGCTTGGAAACCACTCCTCGCACGTCGAGGTTTGGTACGCCGGGCAGCCCCGGGGTGGTCGGCTCAAGGTGCAGGTGGACGACGCGGAGTCGGTGGTCGTCGAGACCGCCGCCGACGCGCTCGAGGACAGGTTTCACACGATGGAAGTCGAAGACGGACGTCACTCGGTCACGGTTCGTCCCGGCGGCGGTGGCCAGGTCCGGGCGTACGGCGTCGTGCTCGAGACCGACAAAGGCATGGTGTGGGACCAGTTCAGCTGGCTGGGGGCCTTCACCAAGCGCATGCACGCGTGGAACGACGAGCACATCGCAGCCCAGGTCAAGCAGCGCGACCCGGCGCTGCTGGTGTTCACGTTTGGTGGCAACGACACGCGCCGAATCGCCAACAAGAAGATCAAGCCAGCCCAGTACACCGCCGAGTTCGTCAAGGGCATCAAGAAGGTGCGGGCCGGAAAGCCCGACGCATCGTGCTTGGTCACTGCGATGACCGACCGGGCTCGCTCGCTCGACTTCGATGTGACGGCCGTGCTCGATGATGTCGTGGAGGCGCAGCGGCAGGCGGCGGAGGAAGCGGGCTGCGCATTCTTCGACAGCTTTGCCGCCATGGGGGGCAAGGGCAGCCTCGCGGCGTGGCGACGCAAGAAGCCTCCGTTGGCTGCGCCGGATCGCAAACATCTCAACCACGCGGGGCGCGAAGTGCTCGGCGGGTGGATGTACGACGCGCTGATCGCCGGCTACGTCGCCAGGCGCCGCTCGGCGGATTGACGGCGCGGGGACAACGCGCCCCGTCGTGGGGGTTCGGTGCCACCATGTGGGGCGTCCCGACAACCACCGCTTGCCCCAGGGGCTGCTAGGTCAACTTTCCACGGTTTTCGTCGAATCGTTGACGCGTTGCCACGCGCCGCCGCACACTCCCTGCGTGGCTCTCTCCCTGCTCGGTCCACTCGGTCTGATGACCGCTCTCGCCGCAACACCGCCCGTGCCGGAGAGCGAGGAGCCGGACCCGACGTGGCGCTGGAAACAGGCTGATAAGGCGGTCAAGGTCACCGTCATTGGTGGCTCGGTCGGTGCGTTCACGGGGCAGTCGTTTCACAAGCGACTCGGCGGCGTCTGCGAAAACGTCGAGATCCGCAACCTGTCCAAGACCGGCATCGGTGCGCTGCAGATGAAGCAGCGGTTTCGAGGACAGGTCCTCAAGAACCGCCACATCAAGCTCAGCGACGAACAGTTCGAGCATTGGGTCTTCGTCTCGACCGGTCTCAACAGCATCGGCATGCCCGAGATGACCAACCACTACGTCAAGGGCTTGGTCGAGCTCGCCCACGGCAAGGGGATGAAGGCGCTGGTGCTCAGCCCCACCCCATGGGGCAGGGACGGCCTCAGCAAGTTCAAGGGTCTCGAGGGGCTCTCCAAGACCGAGGACACCCGCATCGTCGTCGACTACGTGATGGGTCGCAACCATCCCAAAGACGCGCTGGGCCGCTACGCCGCGAAGCGTTCGGTGCCGGCGGATGCGGACTGGGACGCATCGGAGCTCGTCGACATCGGCATCGATTTGTACGACTCCGTGCTCCGTCACCAGGACGCCGAACTCCGTGACGTCGATGCGATGCGCCGGTTGCTCGAGCGAGACCGCGACTGGAAGAAAGCCCATGCGGATCTCGACCCCGACGCCTACGAGGCCGCGCTGGCCGCTGACGCGCAGCGCGCCGCTGAAGTTCCGCAGTGGTTCATGCGCCCACAGCTGCGAGGGTTCGACTACATTCATCCCAACTCCGAGGGGCATCGCGTGATGGCTCAGGTCACCTGCCCATCGCTCCCCGCAAGTTGGGGATGCGCCTGCGACGAGTTGTAAACACGCACTCGAAAGGACTCCTGATGGCGAAGAAAATCCAGTGGCACTACCACCGCAACGGTTGAACGAGTTGCACGAGAGCGTCCAAGTTCATGGACGCACGGGGCCTCGTAGCCCAAGAAAAGGTTCCGGCTAGCCGTAAGCTCGGCCGAGACGTCGCCCAAGAAATGCTCGCCGAAGCTTCGGTGCTGCACGTGGCGAAAGGGAAGAAGCTCTCCAGCTTCAAGGGAGACGCTCTACGTTCCGAGGACGCGGTCGCCGCGATGCTGGGGCCGACCGGCAACCTCCGCGCACCCACGCTGAGGGTCGGCAAGACGCTCATCGTCGGGTTCAACGAAGATCTGTTTGAAGACACTTTTTCGTAGCCCGATCCCACCGGCGGCCGCGGGGTGAAATCGCACCGACATGGAAGCCCGCGTACGGATCCGTATGTTGAGATCCAGATGAGCGACTTCCAAAGCGAGTTCCGCCCCGAGCATGGTGTCTGGGTCCTCAAGCGCGTCGATCGGGAGACGAGCATCGATGAGGACTCGAGCGCCGTCCGGCACCCGCTGCCGGCTCCAGGCCGGTTGCTGCGGGCTGTCGAGGCTGAGCCCGCGGCCCGCTCTTGAGGCGATGACCCGCACCGGGCGAGCCCACATTCCGCCGAGGAGTGTGGGCTTTTGCGTAGGGCGGGCGGGTACAGTGTCGAGAATGG